>JAZLEX010000157.1:0-11222 GCA_045615485.1 Prevotella sp. | reverse complement strand
TGTTACAGAACTCGATAGGGTAATGGTGTAGATGGTTGGGAATATCTGTGAACTCGTTCACAAGGATTTTCAACCAGCTACATCATTAATGTCTCAACGAGACATTTGCAACAATCACAAGGGGTAGATTTCGGTTTTTGTTTAAACAAGACTCCCCACGGAAAAATGTACCAGTGGCAAATTAACTAAATATGAAAATACAGATTATTAATGGACCTAATTTGAATTTACTGGGTGTCAGAGAACCTGAGATTTATGGCAAGGATGGATTTGATGTTGCTTTGCAGCGATTGAAAACTTTGTATCCCGATGTGGAATTTGATTACTATCAGAGCAATGTTGAGGGCGAACTGGTAAACAAACTGCAGGAGGTGGGATTTTCTTACGATGGAATCGTACTTAATGCTGGGGCATACACTCATACCAGTGTGGCATTGCACGACTGCATAAAGGCTATTTCCGTTCCCGTGGTGGAGGTGCATATTTCCAATATTTATGCTCGTGAGGAATATAGGCAGAAGTCGCTTATTTCTTCAGTCTGCCGTGGGGTGATCTGTGGGTTTGGACTTGATTCGTACCGTCTGGCTATTGAAAGCTTCCAACGATGGAAATGAATTTAATTAAGCATTACAGGCGTTATTTGCGGTTGGAGAGAAACTACTCTCCCAATACGCTTGATGCCTATATGCGTGACCTTGAAAAACTCACTCAATATCTTGAGAGTCAAAATATTGAATATCGTGATGTTCAGTTGGAGGATTTGCAGCATTTTGCAGCTACTCTTCACGATTTGGGTATTAATGCCCGCTCTCAATGTCGAATCCTGTCGGGGATAAGGTCATTTTTCCGTTTCTTAGAAATGGAGGGAGAAATCAATTCTGATCCATCAGAACTGCTGGAGTCACCTCTGTTGGGAAAACATCTGCCCGAAGTATTGACTGTGGATGAAATTGACAAGATTGAACGGTCGATTGATTTGAGCACTAATGAGGGGCATCGCAATAAGGCTATCATAGAGGTGCTATTCAGTTGTGGATTGCGTGTGAGCGAATTGGTGAATCTGAAACTATCCAACCTGTATTGTGAAGAGGAGTTTATCCGTGTGATGGGGAAGGGCAGCAAGGAACGACTGATTCCTATTTCTCCGCGAGCTTTGAAGGAATTGCGCTATTGGCTGGAAAAGCGTAAGTTGATGGACATCAAGGCTGGCGAAGAGGATTATGTCTTCCTGAATCGCCGTGGGGCGCATCTTACTCGTACAATGATACTCATCATGGTGAAGCGTCAGGCGGTTGAGGCAGGAATAACTAAAACAATATCGCCCCACACGTTCCGTCATAGTTTTGCTACTGCTCTGCTTGAAGGTGGGGCTGATTTGCGTGCTATTCAGGCAATGCTTGGACACGAAAGCATTGGTACGACAGAGATTTATACCCACATAGACATGCACACGCTACGTGAAGAAATCCTGCATCACCATCCAAGAAATATTAAATTTGATGCACACTAAGAAAATAATAATTAGCAATGCACCTTTTACACGATGTAAAAATGAATTATCTTAAACAATAATAACTCTCCGTAAATTACCATTTTATAAAATCGTGTTCCACGATTAGTTTTCATCTGTCGTATGTCATTCTTCAAGCAAGCTTGATAATGCCATCCACCATCTGGAAACAATGCTTGTAGGCAAGCATTTCATAAAAATTATTCGTAAATTTACTATAAGTGTAAGTGAAATTCTTAAAAAAAGAATTCAATATGAATATAAAGAACGAATTCTATAATATAATTGGTGCAGCAATGGAAGTTCACAACGAACTGAAATCAGGGTTGCAGGAAGCTGTATATCAAGAGGCATTATCCTATGAATTATCAGACAGAGGTATTTACTATAATCGTGAAGTGCATTTACCTGTGCAATATAAACATCATACTTTGACTAAACATTATCAAGTTGATTTTGTCTGTTATGGTAAAATCATAGTGGAATTAAAATCCGTAGAATAAATATGTTCAGAACATCGCAATCAGATATTCACATACTTAAGACTAATGAAAATGCAATATGGTCTGTTGATAAATTTTGGAGAGAAATCTTTGCATGTAGAGCGATACATGTATGACTTATCCACTAATGAATGTCGCATTGTAACAAATAATGATTTGAATAGATATTAGGTGCGTTATTATAATTATTATTAATGAATCAAAGTACATCTCTTTCGTACAATTCAAAAATAATTTATCTTAATTTATGATTAATGTTCATGCACAGCTTTTGCAAAAAGCTACAGATGTATGGTTTACGATTGTGGAAGCTTGCTTACAGACAAACTTAAAACATACAGATGAAGTCACGAAGTGATGCATGAACTGACAATTTACGGAGAAAGTACAATCGCAAAATAAACAATTAAAAATGAAAAAATATACTAAAGACGAGGCTTTGTTTAAACTGACTGCATTGTGTGCAGGTGGAGAGTATTGCGAACAGGATATGCTCGAAAAATTACAGCGATGGGGAATGACTGAGGGCGAGCAGGCTCAGATAATGCAATATCTTGTTGATAACAAATATGTTGACAATGAGCGCTTCTGCAAGGCTTTCATCCGCAGCAAGCTGACCTTTAATAAGTGGGGCAGAAGAAAAATTGAACAGGCTCTGTATGCGAAACGGATTGGAAAAGACGTGTCGGACAGATTTTTTGCCGAAATTGATGACGAGGAATACCTGGCAATCCTCCGTCCACTGTTAGAGAGCAAACGGAATACTATAAAAGCTAAGAGTGACTACGAGATGAAAGGCAAACTGATACGTTTTGCTTTGCAACGCGGATTTGAAATGGATTTAATACAAGAATGCTTATGAAAAAGATTGTTGTCCTGACTGGCGCAGGAATGTCGGTTGAAAGTGGATTGAGTACATTCAGGGATGCTGGTGGTTTGTGGGAAAACTATCCTGTGGCTGATGTAGCAACTCATGAGGGATGGGAACGCAATCCTACATTGGTAACAAATTTTTATAATATGTTGCGCAAGCAACTTGTGACGAAAAAGCCTAACCATGGACATGAACTTGTGGCTGAACTACAAGACAGATACGATGTTACGGTTGTGACGCAGAATGTGGATAATCTGCACGAGATGGCTGGTTCGGAAAAGGTGATTCATCTGCATGGGGAATTGATGAAGATGTGCTCATCGGATGATGTGGAAGACAGCAGGTATCAGATTACACTGTCCGACAAGGATCTTGAAATAGAACCTGGAACACTGGCTGGCGATGGGTCGTTGCTGAGACCGTATATTGTGTTTTTCGGTGAGGCGGTACCGAATATGGAACCTGCAGCCTATGCAGCTATGCAGGCTGATGTGTTTGTGATTATTGGTACAAGCCTGAATGTCTATCCTGCAGCAGGGCTGGTGCAATACGTGAAACCAGGAGTACCTATTTATATTATAGACCCCAATCCGATAAATACGGGTTATAACACGAAAATCCAGCAAATACAAAAAGGTGCATCGGCTGGCATGGAAGAACTGATTAAAATCCTGTGAAGAAAGAAAAATTCACAGACCCTATCCATCTGGGTGAAATTTATCTTTCTTGGGATAATCATGTATAATAAAAGTATCTCAATGAGTAAATTCTCAAAACTTTTGTTTAACTTTGCAGAAGATTTCTTGATGACATCTCTGCAGATATCCGCATATTGGTCAAGTGAGTCTGAAATATTCATATAATTCTTTATAGCTTAGTTCACTACAAAGTTGCTGATTTTCAGCAACTTGACAAATTTTAGTTAAATAATCACAAGTGAATCTTAAATTAAGTTATTGATTTTTAGAGAGTTAAATATTAAATTAACGTATCATTGTTGTTAATAATCAATAATTTAACATCTTTTTAAGAATCAACTAAGTAAAGGCAACTTTCATTTCCCATATTGAAAAGCAAATCCAAGATGCTCAGGTTTGGCAGAAAGTCTGTTTTCTGCTGATGAACCTGATAGTATGGTTTTTCAATGGTTGGAAATGTGAAATCGTTTGTCATGCCGCAAAAACTATCTGTCGGATGGATGTCTGGATGTATATCAAGCAATTCACAAAGCTTGTATGTAATTTCCATATTATAATCGAAAAGAAAATCCCATTTCTTTTCAAAAAAAGGCTGAATATCATCTTGATAATATTCAAAAAAAGGCGAATCACCGTATGCTGATACAATGGCATTCCAATGCTGATGCCGCCAGTTGCCATGGTCACTTATTCTGACATCTTTTATCGAACATTTCTGTCCATGGCTACCCTCGACAGGAATACTCAATGTTTGTCTGCCCTGTGAAGTTCCTATTTCACAGCGTGTACGAAATGTTTGTTTCTGATAGTTTTCATGTTGTTCAACCTGAATATCAGCACCGCTGTTGAGTAGTTTGAAATACCCAACAGAACCAAAATATGCTATAGGAAGAATCATTGAGGGAGTTTACTTAATATTATCTACCCAGCGGAACAAGCGATTCCATCTTACACCCCTACCATCAGGATCGATTGACAACCAAATAAATATTGGCTTACCAACGATATGGTCTTCTGGTACAAATCCCCAATAACGGGAGTCAGCAGAATTGTGACGGTTGTCGCCCATCATCCAATAATAGTCCATCTTGAAAGTATAGGAATCTGCCCGAGTTCCATTGATGAAAATCTGATTGTTCTTAACTTCCAGTTGATTACCTTCATAAACAGCTATCGGACGTTCATATATTGGCAGATTGTCTAAAGTCAGTTTTATGTTTTCTCCTTTCTTTGGAATCCATATCGGACCATAGTTGTCGCGTGTCCAATGATAGTTTGCATTTAAAGGATACAGGTCACCATAGTATTGTGCAACGTTCAAGTCAACATCTTCAACAATATCGGTACGTGCTTTGAGCATTTTTGCAGCATACTTTGTAAGTGGCATTGCACCAGTCTGATTCAGGCTTGTAACATCTTCCATCGTAATACCAAGTTCCGCCATCAGTTCATCAGGGATAGGCTGTTTGAGTTTTACGATATAAGTGTATTGCACATTTTCAGATTCCTTGTTTGCCTTACCATCGAGATATACAATACGGTCTTTTATCTGTAAAGTCTGACCAGGAAGACCAACACAGCGTTTCACATAGTTCTCTCTACGGTCAACAGGGCGTGAGATGAGTTGTCCAAATTCTCCTGAATTATCTTTAAGATATTGGCGTCCTGTGGCATAAACATTATTAAAGAATTCTCTCAGTTTGTCTGGTTCAACATCGTCAGGATCGGCTTCCAGAATCTGCTTGCCATATCCATAGCATAGCTGGTAATAATCCATTGCCTGATATTTCATATCTTCAAGCACAGAGTCGCCTGCAGGATAGTTGAACACGACAATGTCATTAAGTTTTACATGCCCCAGACCTTTCACTCGTTCATATTTCCATTGAGGCCATTCGATATAACTTTTTGTTCCTGCTACTGGTAAAGTGTGTTGTGTCAATGGCATTGTGAGTGGAGTCATAGGTTTTCTTGGACCATAACTGGCTTTGCTCACAAAGAGATAGTCACCTGTCAGCAATGACTTCTCCAAGGATGAAGACGGAATTTCGTAGTTCTGAAAGAAATAAAGATTCACGAAATAAACAGCAACCAGTGCAAACACAATAGCATCGACCCAGCTCATAACGATGCGCACTGGAGTTTCAGCCTCTTTCCACCATGTCCAACGAATCTTTTTTGTGATGTAGGCATCATAGATAAATGGCACTACAAGCAATCCCCACCAGCCATTAATCCAGTAAAGGAATAGCAAATACAGCAACATTAGTACAAAGAACTTAGTCCACTGAACTTTCATGTTAAGTTTCTTTTTGCTTAAATCTTCCATAATTATATCAAGAAAAGTTCTAAAAATCAAATAAATCCGACATGGTCAGCCAACCATTATGCTTTGCGGTGTATTCTGCTGCAAGCACAGCCCCTAAAGCAAAGCCTTGACGACTATGAGCGTCGTGAGTAATCATTATCTGGTCAGCATCACTGTCATATCTTACAGTATGAATCCCTGGTACTTCGCCTTCTCGGAAAGATGTAACAGGCAGAATGTTGGAATTGTGTGGCTGATTGGTCTTCGCAACCAGTTCCCAGTCTGTTTTTCGGTCAAGATTGTCAATCACCTGTTCGGCTAAAGTAATCGCAGTTCCTGATGGTGCATCCAATTTATGGATATGGTGGGTTTCTTCAATACAGACATCGTATTCGGCAAATTTGTTCATTATCTTTGCAAGATATTTGTTTACAGCACCAAAGATAGCAACACCGACACTGAAATTACTTGCCCAAAACAGAGTGTTTCCATTATTAAGGCATATACGCTTCATTTCATCACCATGCTCTTGCATCCAGCCAGTTGACCCACTAACCACTTTTACATTATGTTCAAATGCCTTCAGGCAATTTTCGTATGCCACTTTGTAATTAGTGAATTCTATTGCCACATCAGCATTTTTGAATGCAGCACTATCAAAATCCTCTTGATTGTCAATATCGATTTTGCACACAATTTCATGTCCTCTTTGCAGCGCAATGTCTTCAATCATGCGCCCCATTTTTCCGTATCCGATAAGAGCTATTTTCATATTGTTTGCAAAGATAGTGAAAAAGGTTAGAGCTTAGAGCTTA
The DNA here is from genome assembly GCA_045615485.1 of Prevotella sp. GTDB lineage: Bacteria > Bacteroidota > Bacteroidia > Bacteroidales > Bacteroidaceae > Prevotella. The sequence goes on along the minus strand of JAZLEX010000157.1, from coordinate 4,514 downwards.
GGGTTTTATGATTTTTTAACCCAAATATATGACGATGAATAACTACAAATCATGTCACGATGTGAATGAAACTTACACTTCAGATGCAACACGGCGAATAGCGTTTAGACGGAGAAATATGAATAGGAGTATTGTGAATCCCCACAAAGAGGAACCACCATAACTGAAGAATGGCAATGGAATACCAATGACTGGTGTAATACCTAACACCATACCTATATTTATAAATAGGTGGAAAATAAAAATACTCACAACGCAATACCCATAGACTCGAGCATAGCGCGTGGCTTGCTGCTCGGAAAGGTAAATAAGACGGAGTATCAATGTCAGGAACAATACCAGAACCACTACACAACCCAGAAAACCTTCCTCTTCACCAATAGTGCAAAAAATGAAGTCAGTATCCTGTTCTGGTACATATTTTAGTTTTGTTTGCGTGCCATTGAGAAATCCTTTCCCCGTCAACCCACCAGAACCGATAGCTATTTCGCTTTGATGAACGTTGTATCCAACTCCTGTGACATCGTTTTCCAATCCCATCATAACATTTATTCTGGCTCGCTGATAAGGTTTCATCACGTCATTTAGCACATAATTGGTGGATACGGAAAACAATATTGAACCGAAAGCAAATATTCCTATGTAGAAATAATGCATAAAATTGTTTTTCACTCCTTTGAAAATATAAAACACAATCAGTGCCGTGCAAATGATTACCATAGCAATATTTACATTGAATGGTATCACAAATATTGAAAACATTGAGACTGCCAACACTATGCCAAGAACCCATCCTCCTAATACGTACAATTCTTTTTTATTGCGTTCATATACGTATGTCATGCCAATGGAAAACAATAAAATAGACAACAAGACTAAATAAGTGCCAAGCGAAGTAGGAGTATCGAAAAGCAGAGTGTCGGCATATTTCAGACCAACTATGAAATAAAATGTTACAGCCACACCAATAAACAGGACTATTCCCGACATCCCTTCACGATAGAACATCAGGAAAAATGCCAGATATACTAATGCAGAACCTGTTTCTTTTTGCATAATTATGAAAAACATTGGTACAATCACCAACAAAACAGCCACTAACCAATGCTTTATCTTGTTTGTATTGAAATCGAATGAATTCATAAACTTGGCGACAGCCAAGGCTGTGGTGAATTTGGCAAACTCTGCAGGTTGAATACGGAAATGTCCTAATACAAGCCATGAGCGTGAACCATGTATTTGTTTAGGATTGAATATGGTGAGAAACAGCACCAGCAGCATTATACCATATAATATATAAGAAAAGGCATCAAAGATATTGTTGTCTAACAGCATGATTACACATGCAATCAATAATGCTGTGAGAATCCATATAATCTGCATTCCAGAACGTGAGTCAAGACTGAAAAGTGTGTTTTCCTCGTATGTATAGCTTGCTCCACAGATGCTTATCCATCCGAAAATCATAAGCAGCAGGTAAATTCCAACCACCCACCAGTCCAATGCGCTGAACATATTTGGTCTTTTTTCGAAGATTCTGCTTGTCATTTAGTTGTTTGGTCGTTTGCAATTATTAAAATAATAATTTATCAGTTTTGCTCCAATAGGAACTGCCGTTGTAGCACCGAATCCAGCATTTTCTACATAAACAGAGATAGCTATCTTTGGATGCGACATTGGCGCAAAACCCATGAAAACGGAATGGTCTTGTCCACGGTTTTGTGCTGTACCAGTCTTTCCACACACACTTCGTCCTGGCAGATTTGCTCCTGTGCAAGTTCCATTTTCAACAGCAGCACGCATACCACGGACAATGTATTCATAGTAACGCTTGTCTGCCATTGTGTAATGACGTTTGGTGTAGGCTGTGTCAATTGGTTCTCCTTGAATTTCCTTCACCACATGTGGTTTGATGTAATAACCCCGATTGGCTATTGTGGCTGCCTGATTAGCTATCTGTAATGGAGTGAGCGTGACTTCACCTTGTCCGATTGATATGCTGATGATTGTAAGTCCGTTCCACCTATAGGAATAGGCTTTGTCGTAGAACTCTGCATTAGGTATGAGTCCACGTTTTTCGCCAGGCAAATCAATTCCTAATTTGTAACCAAATCCCATGCTGACCATGTAATCACGCCATTTTGACATTGCATCATTTGTGCTTTTGTACTTTGTGCGGTCGGACATCATATTATATAATCCCCAGCAGAAATAACTGTTGCAACTGGTAGCCAATGCAGGGATAATGCTCAATGGTGCTGGATGGGAATGGCATCCCACCTTTAAACGCTTGTATATAAAACCCTTATTGCATGGATAGTATGTGTTTGATGTAGCAATTCCTTCTTGCAAGAACACAAGACCCTGTGCTGGTTTGAAAGTACTTCCAGGAGGATATTGTCCCATGATGGCTCTGTTGAGCATTGGTCGATTCTTGTCGGCACGCAATATTTTATGATATTCTCCACGAGTCCTGCCCGACATCAGTTTTTGATTGTATGTCGGTGCAGAAACCATGCACAGGATTTCTCCTGTTTCGGGTTCTATTGCCACAATACTTCCACTATGACCCTCCATCAGTCGTTCTGCTTCTTTTTGAAGTTCAATATCTATGCTCAATGTAAGATTTTTACCAGGATAAGGTTTGTGGTCGTACTTGCCGTTTTTATAACTGCCTTGCACTTTCCCACGTGCATCCTTCAAAAACACATGAACTCCTTTTTTGCCACGGAGTTGTTTTTCATAATATTTTTCAACCCCACTCTTGCCTGTGTAATCACCAGATTGATAGTAGTCGTCTTCTTCGATATCGGCAATAGAAACCTCTCCAACCTCACCCAAAATATGTGCAGCGCATTCATGGGAATACTGACGTACGGCTCTTTTTTGGACTGAGAAACCAGGGAAACGGAATAGTTTTTCCTGCAGGGCGCTAAATTCATGGACTGTAAGTCTGTCCATGAATAGTTGTTGCGAGAAACGCGAATATCCAGGATTTTTTGTAATGTCTTTAATTCTCGACATTTTGTCAACAAACTGCTGCTTGGTTATACCTAAGGTGGTACAAAAGTCTAATGTATCCATCTTGGGATTCAGTTCGTTGACAATGACCATGATATTATAAGTCAGTTGATTATACACAAGAAGTTTGTCGTTTCGGTCAGCGATTATTCCACGCGATGGAAACTCGTTCTTCATCAGGAAAGCATTGGTAGCAGCATTTTTCTTATAGTCGTCTGTCAGAATTTGCAAATAAAAAAGACGAATAGTATAAAGCAGGACTATAATAATGGCAAATCCTGCTATAATGTAGCGTCTGTTTTCATATTTAAAGTCTGTCATTTCCTAAAACTTTCAATCACCATGATAAACAACACCGTTATCGCAGTACTTGCAATTATTCTTAGTATCCAGTCCTGGAAATTATGCAAATTGAATGCTTCAAACGAAAAGAACAATACTGTGAACAGGAAAACGACAGTTAAAGCATATCTTAAGAATGTCCTGAAACCTAATGCGTTCATCGATGGCTGCAGGGTTGCATAATCATCTTTAGGCAAGAATAATTGGATTAGATATGGCTGCACAAAACTAATGATTGTCAATGACGATGCTGCAACTCCTGGAGTGTTGGAAAAAATGTCAATAATCAATCCAAGAGAAAAACCCCACAAAAGCAGACTCCAACGGGAAGTGCCAATAGGGAAACGCATGATGAAATATACATACATCAAGGGCGTTGCGTAATGGAACAGGTGTATATGGTTGAATACAAATACCTGTGCAATACAAAATACCAAGAACCAAAACAATTTACTATTCAACATACAATTGATGATTCAAAACTCACTTATATCGTTGCTAACGAATCTGTTGCCAGTCTTTGTAGGCGAAATCTTTCTTTAACCGCTTTATTGTTGATTACACGCACATCGCGCAAGTTACTGAAATTTGCTGATAGTTTGATTTTGAGTCTATACGATAGACCGTCAGAGGAATTATAGGTCTTTATAATATTACCCACAGGCAAGCCTTTAGGGAATATTGAAGAGTAACCACTTGTGATAACCTGATCACCCAATGCAAAACGTGCATTTCTTGGAACATCGTTTAAGTCGGCTTCATCCACAGCCTTACCATCCCACATCAAATAACCGAAATAACCACGTTTTTTTATACAGCAACTTATTCTGCTATGGGAGTTCAAGACCGACATCACCACGCTGTAATGGTCGGAAACCAAATAGACTATACCAACAACACCGTTTCCATCAACAACTCCCATATCCTCTTCTACACCATCGGAACTTCCTTTGTCGATTGTAATAAGATTGTTTCTGTCGTAAAGGCTATTGCTTATGACTTTTGCAGCAATAAATTTGTACGGAATGCTGATTGCTTGTTGTTTGATTTTGGCAGATTCCAAAGTTTCTCTTAAATACTCATTTTCCTGCATGAGTTTAAGATTGGTTGAAGTCAGTTCTTCGTTTATCTTTGCCTGTGAAAAGAAATTA
>JAZLEX010000156.1:0-2745 GCA_045615485.1 Prevotella sp. | reverse complement strand
TAAATTTCAAAAAATAGTATTATTTTATGTCAAAATGGCAAACGAATGTAAAATTCGATAAAACTATTTGAAAAATACATACAAAATCACGATTATTTTAAACTTTGATGTTACATTTGCATCAAAAAATAAAAAATAAGTGACTCTCGTGCATACGAACATTATTTAAATCAGTAAAATAAAGAATTATGAAACAGTTATTTAATCTTGCAATTATTGCAGTAATGGCTATTGTACCAGTATCATGTTCTGCCAATCAGCCAAAAGACCCTGGAACACAGAATGCATCTTCAACAACAGCAGGTCAGCCCGTTGACCTGACATACGCTGCCGACAAAGCTGTCCAAGCTGTTGTTCACATCAAATTCACTCAAAACAGCAAAACCCAGACCGTAACGGTTCAAGACCCATTTGATGGATTTTTCAATGATCCTTTCGGATTCTTTGGTCAGGGCCGAGGCGGACAGCGTCAGCAACAGGTGCAGACTCCTAAAAGAGAAGGTATCGGCAGCGGTGTTATCATTTCTGCTGATGGGTATATCGTGACTAACAATCATGTTGTGGAAGGTGCTGACGAACTACAGGTTACCTTGAATGACAACAGAGAATTTTCTGCAAAAATTATCGGCACAGACAAGACTACCGACCTTGCACTTATCAAGATTAATGGCAAAGACCTCCCAACCCTGCCTATCGGTAAAAGCGAAAATCTCCGCGTTGGCGAATGGGTGCTTGCTGTAGGTAATCCTATGGGATTAAACTCAACAGTAACTGCTGGTATTGTCAGTGCAAAGGCTCGTAGCATTGGGGCTAATGGTGTAGAAAGTTTCATTCAGACAGATGCTGCCATTAATGCGGGCAACTCTGGTGGCGCATTAGTAAATGTGAAGGGTGAACTGATTGGTATCAACGCAATGCTTGTTTCGCAGACAGGAAGCTACAGCGGATATGGATTTGCCATCCCTACTACTCTTATGAAGAAGGTGGTTGACGACATCGAGAAATATGGAACTGTGCAGCGCCCTGTACTTGGAATCATGGGTAGTGATGCCCACAGCTATATTGATACGGAAAAGAGTAAAGGCAATGAGGTTGACCTTGGTACGAACGATGGTATTTATATTTCAGAAGTCACTGCTGATGGTGCTGCCGAAGATGCAGGGCTCAAGAAAGGTGACGTTATTGTAAGCATTGATGGGAAGAAAATAACAAAGATGGCTGAACTTCAGGAACATCTGTTCATGAAGAAACCTGGTGATCAGGTAAAAGTTACTTATCTCCGCAACAAGAACAAGAAGGAAGTCACAATGACTCTGAAGAATCAGCAGGGTAATACTAAAGTGGTAAAGGGTGCAGCTGACCTTGACGTGCTTGGTGCTCAATTCCGCCCTATAACTGATGCTATGAAGCAAGACCTGAACATTAAATATGGTCTGGAAGTTACAAAGGTTAGCAACGGAAAAATGAAGGATGCTGGAGTACCACGCGGATTCATCATCATGAAGGCAAATGATTCTACCATAAAGTCTATCGAAGACCTTCAGGATGCAGTCAAAGGCGCATCTGCAAGCAAAGAACCAGTGCTCTTCATCCAAGGTATTTTCCCTACAGGAAAGAAAGCATACTATGCTGTTCCTCTGCAAGATGAATAGTTTTTAAGTTGCGAAACATACTTAAAATAATTCCTCTTAAAAAAAAGGGGAATTATTTTTTTGTAATATGAATTATATTTCTTACCTTTGTGCCCACAATATTGAGAATTTATGAGACAACTTAAAATTACCACTCAATACACTAATCGTGACAGCAAATCTATAGATCGCTTTTTGCAGGAAATCGGTCATGAAGATTTGTTGACTGCTGATGAAGAAGTTGAGTTGGCTCAAAAGATTAAGAAAGGCGATCAGCGTGCATTGAACAGACTTGTCAAATGTAATTTACGCTTTGTTGTGTCAGTGGCAAAACAGTACCAGAATCAAGGCATCGACCTTGAAGACCTTATCAATGAAGGAAACATGGGACTGATAAAGGCTGCACAGAAATTCGATGAAACACGCGGATTCAAATTCATTTCATACGCAGTATGGTGGATTAGGCAAAGCATCATGCAGGCTATTGCAGAACAAGGACGAGTAATACGCCTGCCTCTGAATCAGGTCGGAAATGTAAATAAATTGAAACGCGAAATCAACCGTTTTGAGCAGATTCATGAACGACAACCTTCACCAGAGGAACTGGTAGAGAGCATTAATCTGACTGAAGACAAAATACTTGAGGCATTTCGTATTAGTGGAAGACACACATCTATTGATGCCCCTTTCGCTGAAGGAGAAGATAATTCTCTGCTCGACATCCTGGTCAATAACGATTCTCCATTGGCAGATAATCAACTGGTCATGGAATCCTTACAAGACGAAATCGACCGCGCTTTGAATTGCCTGTCACAAAGAGAACAAGAAGTTTTAAAATCATTCTTCGGTCTGGATGGCAGAAACGAAATGACTTTTGAAGAAATTTCACAACAACTCCAACTGACAAGGGAAAGAGTTAGACAAATAAAAGATAAAGCGATTCAGAAACTAAAGAAAAGTTCATCAAAAAATTATTTAAAATCATATTTGGGAAAATGAGACAAACAAAACTAATCTTATCCATAGCATTCTTTGCCTTTGCAATCAGCGCATCCGCAAAGACAATTATTTCATCGGCATACGTGTTCGGATTTTCGGCTTCGTTCAATGATTC
>JAZLEX010000155.1:0-10682 GCA_045615485.1 Prevotella sp. | reverse complement strand
GCAAGAACTTATGGATAGGAAACTGAACAAAGACCTCCAGACACTTGTCACACGCGAGAAATCATACTACAAACCAAACTATATTGAGGTCAATTCCATCAAGGTTGAAATACTGCCTCCTTCAATAAACCTGCTTATGCTCATACTTCATCTAATGACGCATATCTTTGAAGAAGACGTGAAACCACAGATGATACTCGACCTCGGTATGTTCTTGCGCAAACTTGGTCATCTCGTTGACTATATCAAGATAGAACGTTGGCTCAACGAACTCGGTATGCAGAAGATTGCAAATCTTGAAGGTAGTCTGCTCATGCGACTATTCAACTTCACTCAGGATGAATTGCCGTTCCTTACCGAATACCTTGAAGAGGATGTCGAGGCGCGTATCTCAAATATCTTTTCAATGGAGTACATGTCTCCGACCGATGAGTATTCGATTGGCATGAAAACGAAGAAAAGTTTCAAACATCTTTATCGTTCGGCAACAACTCTTCGTTATCATCCTCGTGAGATAACAGGTGGATATATTTCAAAGATTGTCCGTCAGTTCTCAAGGATAGAAGAATAAAAGTAAGCATTCGATAATCTGCACATTGTAGCAGTTGCAGAACTGTAGTGCCTTTGTAGTCGCAATAATACAACAAAATTTATTCCGCCACCTTGATAAAGTTTACTTTGTCTGGGTTGTAGAGTTTGATTGTCTTATTGCCTTTGATTACTTCTACGGCTGGGCAATCCTCGCAAGGCTCAGCCATTTCACCGAGAAACTCTTTGACAGGTTCTACATACTCGCAGTTGAAATATCCGCCATGCCAAGGGGTTGCGCTGTCAACAGGTTTGTCGTTTATAGGCCAATAGGAAGATAACTTCAGGGTTACTGGCGATGTTTTCGTACCGAACCCATTGAATACATTATCCAAAACCCAAATTCCCAGTAACGTTACCCATGTCACATTCGTGCAACCATTGAATGCTAAGTTTGCTATATCACTCACTTCATCGCCAATCGTGATGGAATGCAAGTTTTCGCACTCATTGAATGCATAACTATTAATGCTACCAGCTTTGACGGTTAGAGTGTTCAGCTTTTCCCACTTTTTGAAAGCATCGCGTTCGATACTCGTTACAGTGCCTGGAATATTCAGTTCGGTCATACCTTCGCAACCCTCAAACGCACTTTCACCGACACTCGTTATGCCTTCCTGCAAGTCGATTGAGCGGAGGTTATTGCAGCCGTAGAATGCATAACGTTCAATACTGCCTGATTTGACTGTCAGTTTAGTGAGGTCTTTCCAGTTCCAGAATGCGCTATGTCCGATAACCGACACTGTGCTTGGTATGGTTAGTTCTTCCATACCTGGGCAGCCATCGAATGCGTAATCGCCAATACTGGTCACGCCTTCTTGCAAGTCGATTGAGTTGAGGCTTGCGCAACTTTGAAATGCCTTTTCCCCTATACTGCCTGCCTTGACGGTTAGCGTGGTCAACTTTTCCCATCCTGCAAATGCACCTGCATCAATAGCCGTCACTGTTTTAGGAATAGTCAAGGAGACCATACCCAGACAGTCGGCGAATGCACTTGCACCAATTCTTGTCACTCCTTCCTGCAAGTCAATTGAATTTAATTTGTAGCAACGCTGGAATGCACAACCTCCGATACTGCCTGATTTGACGGTTAACGTGGTCAGATTATGCCAATCGACGAAAGCATAGCTTCCTATACTTGTTACCGTGCTGGGGATGGTCAGTTCTTCCATACCCAGGCAGCCATTGAATGCAAAATCGCCGATAGTCTTCAATCCTTCCTGCCAAACGATGGAATTGAGTTTGGGGCAATTGTCGAATACCCAATCGCCAATACTCGTTACACCTCCCTCTAAAACGATTGAACTAAGATTGTAGCAATATTGGAATGCCTTCTCTCCAATTCTACCCGCTTTTATAGTAGCAGAAGCCAGACTTGAGCACATAGAGAAAGCACCTGACTCAATGCTGGTTACCGTACTTGGTATGGTCAGTTCTGTCAAACCTGTACATTCGCGGAATGCCCAATCGCCGATGGCCTTTATCCCTTCTGACAGGGTAAGGGATTTCAGGTTGGCACACTCCATGAATGCACTTCCTCCAATGGTGTTTACCGTGCTTGGGATGGTCAGTTGGGTCAACGTCTGGCAGTCGTTGAACACATATTTTCCTATATTGGTTACCCCTTCTTGCAAATCCAGCGAAACCAGATTGGTGCAGCCATTGAAAGCATAGTCGTCAATGACGCCTGACTTGACGGTTAGTTTAGTTATGTTTGTACAACTTTGAAAGGCTTGTTTTCCGATAGAATCTATTGTGCTTGGAGTGGTCAGTTCGCTTATGCTTGTGCACTTCCAGAATGCATCTTTGCCAATAGTTTTCAAGCCTTCATGCAGATTAATTGAACTCAGTTGGGCGCAACTGGAAAAAGCATCTTTCCTAATATGCGTCACCGTGTTGGACAATACAATAGCAGTCAGTTCACAGCCAGCGAACGCATATTCACCAATGGTGGTCAACGTACCATCAAAAGTGATTACGCCATAATCGGCATCTTGATAATACACATTTTGGGCATCAATGTAGGTTGCATCAAAGGCATCGGTACGTGTAGGCGTTATCTTTTCATGGTTTGCCGACCTATAAATAATCTGGTTGCTTTCTGGCGTCGGCAAGGTGTTAGGCAGCCCATTTTCTTGTGCTTGCACCAACCCTGCGCATAGAGTCAGAAGGGAAAAAAAAGAAAAAATCTTTTTCATACTTTATTATTATGTGTATCTTTTTCCGAGTAAAAAAATTTGGCTGTAAAAGTACGTTTTTTTATTGCTTAATACTTGACAAGAAAAAGAAGAATTACTTGTCCAATCGAATATAGATAATATGAGTTGTTACTACGGAAGTAATTCCCATTTGCCAGATGGAGTATAGAGGTCCTCTATTTTCCAGTTGGTGACATCATCGAGGATAACAGGCGGACGAGAGTCTGCCTTTTTTGTTGTGAACTTCACGTTGCTGACAGAGAGTCCGTCAACGTGGCGGACAAACATTCCGTAGGCTGGTGTAGGACCTGCCCAACGTGGTTCTGGATAGTTAGTGCCTTGTTCGCGATATTCACGATTAGCCAAATCAGCCGTACCACCTCCGCGATATTCAATCTGAATGTTGCTCAAGGCAATATCACGCAATGGTGCGTCTTTCATACCAGTGATGATAATACCTGCCAAGGAATCCACATCATCGGCTATGACATTGGTGATACTGATGTTTCTGCCTGTCGATGGTGTAGTGACATCCTTTGGTCCGCGATTACGGCAACCTGTGGTTATATAGATAGGATAATGATGCACATGACTCAAAGAGATATTGCTCACGACAACATTCTCCATCTTGCCTTGGTCAACCTCTTCAAAAGCCAATCCGCTGCTGTAAATGCAAGTGCAGTTGGAAATAGCAATGTTTCTGTATCCGCCATTGCTTTCTGTGCCTAACTTGATTCTGCCACAAACCCAGTTGACCTTTGCTGGCACGTAGGTGCGGTCGAGAAAAGTGCCTAACTTATAGCCCGACACCAAGCAATTAGTAATCATGATATTCTCGCAAAGCACAGGGCGTTTGAGAGCGTAAGAACTTTTAAGGACGATACCATCATCATTCGGACTGTTGACCTTTGTATTGGATACGGTGATGTATTTGCAGCAATCGATGTCTATTCCGTCACGGTTTGTATCAATGGTAAGATTGTCGATAGTTCCTATGTCGCAACCTGTGATGATGACAGCAAAATGTCCACCTCTGTATATGGTAATGTCACGAAGAAGAATATTCTTGCAATTCTTAAATGCAATAGTCTTATCGCCCGTACCAACATTTCCTCCTTGCAAGATGCCTCCATTGTCTGTATCGCGTGTAGTCAGTCCTTCACCATCAATCATTCCGCGTCCTGTGATAGAGATATTTTCTTCGTTTTCTGCCCATATCAGTGAATTGTGAAAATAAGTGTGTCCGCCGTCCTGATAAGCCACACCATCAAAGACTTCTGGTGCATCGTAGGCATTCATCGATGCTGGTGCAGCAAGAATCTTTGCTCCTGATTCGAGATAAAGGTTTACGTTGCTTTTTAGATGTATGGTACCACAAAGGTAGGTTCCTACAGGTACTGTTACTATGCCACCACCATGAGCGGCACAATCGTTGATGGCTGCATCGATAGCCTTATGATCAAGAGAAACACCATCGCCTTTGGCTCCAAAATCTCTTACGTTGTTAGCAGACATATTGCTTACTGCAAAGGCGAAAACAAGATAAAATAAAATTCCTAATTTATTCTGCATTATTATAATATTTCTAAATTGAAAAAATTGTTCAATATTGCTATGGCAGGGTTGGTCTTGTAGAGAATCGCCATGATTTCACGCTGTGTCAAGCCTTTGTCTTTCAGTTCTTCGTTGGCTGCTAAATGATATGAGACTCTGATGTCATCATTGTGCAGCAGTCTTTTCAGCGTAGCTTCGATGTTGCTCTTAATCCGCAACATGTATTTTTCCAGGATGCTGTTGGTTATCGTTACCATGACTTCTGGAAAAATGGTGATATGAACATCCATGCTTTTCATGCGTTCGGCATTGGCAGCATCGCATTCAGGCATGTTATTGCACATTATTACCCAGTTGCGACGCAAATCTTCCAATGTGAACGACTGAGATTCATGTTCTGTCTTTTCAACCTTTGATGAAGCAGCGACCTTATTGCCATAACGACGTTCAAGAATGGCATTGGCTGATGTGCCTATTGCCGATAGTTTTAATGCAGGACGCTTAACTTCAGAGTGTTGCGAAGCATTATCAGCCGCAGTATGAATCGTTACTACTGGAGCTGAAGCCTTCGGCAATTTCGACCTGTCGTCAGCAGTTTGCTGGCGTATGGCTGAGATAGTGAAATCAAAGAGCTGTTTTAACTTAGGGAAAGGAGGCTTCGCCCTCTTGCGTAACTTGTGCCACTTGTATCAAAGTCAATTCAACAAGCAAGCGTTTGTTGTGGCTCGAACGATAATTGATATCGCAATCGTTCATAATCTTCAATGACTGATACAAGAATTTCACAGGACATCTCTTTGCTTGTTCGCTATAACGTTGTCTCATTTTTTCGCTACATTCCAACAGCGGCAGTGTGGAATCGTCTTTAGCCATCAACAAGTTGCGGCAATGCGACGCTAATCCATCAACGAGTCGGCCACCATCAAAACCAGCGTTTATGATACTGTTGAGCAGAATCATCACCTCACCTACTTTGTTTTCAAGGCTTAAATCAACTATCTTGAAATAGTTTTCTGCATCGAGAATGTTTAAGTCTTCAAGAACTTTTTCGTAGGTTATCTTGCCCTGGCAGAAGCTTATGGTCTGATCGAGGATTGACAAAGCATCGCGCATTCCTCCATCAGCTTTTTCGGCTATCAGTTCCAAAGCCTCAACTTCGTATGCCACATTTTCCTTTGTGCAGATAGATTCCAAGTGATTAATAATATTCTGCACCGACATGCGTTCAAAATCATAAATCTGGCAACGGCTGAGAATCGTTGGCAGAATTTTTTGTTTCTCGGTAGTGGCAAGAATAAAAATTACATTTGGATTTGGCTCTTCCAACGTTTTAAGGAAAGCATTGAAAGCACTTGCGGAAAGCATGTGTACCTCATCGATAATAAACACCTTGTACTTACCCACCTGTGGCGGGATGCGAGTCTGTTCGATTAATGCCTTGATATTCTCAACAGAATTATTGCTCGCTGCGTCGAGTTCTACAATATTGTATGAACGTTGTTCGTTGAAGGCAATACAACTCTCACATTCATTACAAGCCTCGCCATCACTTGCAGGATTGAAGCAATTGATGGATTTTGCAAAAATTCGAGCACAAGTAGTCTTGCCGACTCCACGTGGACCACAAAACAGATAGGCATGAGCCAACTTGCCTGAAATAACGGCATTCTTGAGCGTAGTTGTCAACGCTTCTTGTCCAACTACACTTTCAAAGGTCATTGGACGATATTTTCTGGCTGAAACTATATAATCTTCCATTTTAATAACTTTGGTGCGCAAAGATAAGAAAAAGGTTGAGGGTTGAGGGTTGAGGGTTGTGGTTTTTTAAGTTTTTTATTAAAAAATCATAAATCCCTAACCCCTAACCCCTAACCTCTAACCTTTTTTCTTACCTTTGCACCAAACTATGAATTTATGAATACAAACGAACAGTTCGAAACAGTAATGGCAGAATGCAGGGGGTTGTTCTCGAAAAAACTGCACGACTATAAGGCTTCATGGCGAATCCTGCGCCCAGAATCACTCACCGACCAGATTTTCATCAAAGCAAAACGCATCCGCACTTTAGAAATGAGTGGAGGCAAAGGATTGGTGGATGAAGGTATCAGACCTGAATTCATAGCCATCATCAATTATGGTATCGTTGGACTGATACAACTGAATATGGGGTTTGTGGATAAAGTTGACATTGACAACGACAAGGCTTTGGAACTATACGACAAGTACTCCAAAGAGGCATTGGAACTGATGGTGCGCAAAAACCATGACTACAACGAGGCTTGGAGAGGTATGCGTATCAGCAGTTATACAGACTTCATACTTACGAAACTTCAACGTACAAAAGAGATTGAAGACTTGAAAGGTGAGACCCTCGTTTCGGAAGGCATTGATGCTAATTATATGGACATGATAAATTATGCCGTGTTCGGTGTGATAAAACTTGATGAAGGTTGCAAGTAATATTTGTAGATTGTTGCTCGGAGCAATATTTACCTTCTCGGCACTCGTGAAGGCAAATGATCCTATGGGGACAATCTTCAAGATTGAAGACTATTTTGCAGCATGGTCATTGCCTATAAGTCAGGATTCAGCCCTGATATTTGCCGCAATACTGATGCTGATAGAGTTTGGTTTAGGCATATTGCTCATTCTAAATCTCTGGAGCAAACTGTCGGCAAAAATAGCCATTGCATTTATGGCTGTAATGACGGTGCTGACTCTTTGGCTGGCTTTGACAAATGCCGTTGATGACTGCGGATGCTTTGGAGACGTAATTGTCTTGACCAATTGGCAGACGTTTGCCAAAAACGTCATATTCTTGGCTATGGCAACAATAGTGGTACTTCGCACAAAACAAAAAACCGTCTATCCATCAAAAGCCAAATGTTTTTTGAGTGGAGCGATGGTTGTCTTCTGCCTGTTTGCAGCACATAGTTATTTTTATTTGCCTGCAATAGATTTCAGTCCGTATAAAATAGGCAGTAATATAAATAGCAAAATGGAACTTCCACCAGACGGCAGTATGCCTGAAATAACAGATTTCTATATCGAATCTTCGGATGGTGACGATATTACAGATTCCATTCTCAATGAGGAATCGGTGTGTCTTCTCACTGCGCCATTCCTACAGGAAGCATCAAAGGCACATTACCATGATATAAATAAGGCCTATGAATTGTCTGTTGAAAGTGGGCATAGATTCTATTGTCTCACAGCCAGTTCTGATGAGGAAATAGAAAAATGGCAAGAGCAAACACAGGCAAAATATCCTTTCGCAAGAATGGATGATGTGACATTGAAAACAATGGTACGCAGCAACCCTGGACTGATGGTTCTGAATCATGGTATCGTTGTCTGCAAATTCAGCAACTGGCAAATAAAAGCCTCGGAAATAATGAAAATATTAAACCATAAAAATTAAATAAAACACAACATGAGAAAAAAAATTGTAGCAGGAAACTGGAAAATGAATATGAACCTGCAAGACGGTATTGCTTTGGCAAAAGAGTTGAACGAAACATTGACTAACGAAAAACCTAACTGTGATGTAGTAATCTGCACTCCATTCATCCACTTGGCAAGTATTGCACAATTTCTGAATCAGGACATCATAGGACTTGGTGCTGAAAACTGTGCCGACAAGGCAAAAGGTGCTTACACTGGTGAGGTTAGTGCCGAAATGGTTAAGAGTACTGGTGCTCAGTATGTCATTCTCGGTCATTCAGAGCGTCGTGAATACTACAAGGAGACTCCAGAAATACTGAAAGAAAAAGTGCTGCTGGCACAGGCTAATGATTTGAAAGTTATTTTCTGCATCGGTGAAAGTCTTGAGGAGCGCGAAGCCAACAAGCAGAATGAAGTCGTAAAAGCCGAACTTGAAGGTAGTGTATTCAACCTGAGTGCTGATGATTTCAAGAAGATAGTTATTGCCTATGAGCCAATATGGGCTATTGGTACAGGCAAGACTGCTACTGCCGAGCAAGCAGAAGAAATTCATGCCTACATTCGTAGCGTAATCGCTGAGAAGTATGGTAAGGAAGTGGCTGATGAAACGAGCATTCTGTATGGTGGCAGTTGCAAGGCAAGCAACGCTCCTGAACTCTTTGCAAAGCCTGACATTGACGGTGGTCTGATTGGTGGTGCTTCTTTGAAGGCTGCTGATTTCAAGGGTATCATTGATGCTTGGAAGAAATAACACACGATGAAGCGTTTATTTGTAATACTTGCCTTACTGATAGCAGACAGCGTTTTGCTTATAAATTCTGCCAACGCACAAAGTTTCATCTGGCATTTAAAAAAGGCTGAAAACGGAAAGGGACAAATTACCATTCATCAAGACCCTTCGCTCAATTATATTATTGACAATCGCAAACCTGAGGTCGTCAAGCGCGATACAGTCAAGCATGAGGAGGTGGCAAAAGTCCCAGTCCGCGTTAGGAAAGATTCCATTATGGAAAAGCCTAAAAAGCCAGAATTGAATATTCGTCGGAAATTTGTGTATAAGCGTGATTCGCTGATGACCGCCGTGACTGGCAGAAAAAAGATTATGGCAGATGCCCAGAAAGTGCAAGGCTACAGAATACAACTGTTTGCAGGAGGCAACACACGTGCCGACAGGCAACAGGCTGAAGCAATTGGCAGAAAAGCCAAACGAATGTTTCCTAATGAGCCTATCTATACGCATTTCTACTCCCCTCGTTGGATTTGCAGAATGGGTAATTATGTGTCACAGGAAAAAGCGTCAGCCGTCCTGCGCCGTGTGAAAGCCGCCGGCATAAAAGGAGCCAGCATAGTAAAAGGCACCATTACCATTCGTCGGGATTCTGAAGAATATGAAGAACTGATGAAGCCAAAAGAAAAAAAGCAAACAGAAACCGCAGAAGGTGACAACTGAAGCCCCTGCCCCAACCCTCCCCTTTCAAGGGAGATAGTAAATACCACAGGCTATACTATATATCTCTCCCCTAAGGGGAGTTGGAGGGGTCTCCTAAATATCCAAATGATTGACAGGCAAACCATCGATCGCATAATGAGTGTAGCCAACATCGTGGATGTTGTTGGCGAATTTGTTACACTCAAAAAGTCTGGAGTAAATTATAAAGGATTGTGCCCTTTCCATAACGAAAAGACGCCTTCCTTTATAGTTTCCCCAACCAAAGGCTATTGTCATTGTTTTTCATGCGGAAAAGGTGGAAATGTCATCGGCTTTCTCATGGAGCATGAACAGATGACCTATCCTGAAGCCTTGCGATGGCTGGCTAAAAAATACAATATCGAGATTATAGAAAAAGAACTTACAGCTGAGGAAAAGCAAGAAGCTACCGACCGCGAAAGCATGTTTATCGTCAACGAATGGGCAATGAACTACTTTCAGGACATTATGTATAATGATATTGATGGAAAAACTATCGGTCTGCAATATTTCCGCAGCCGCGGTTTCCGTGACGATATCATTAAAAAATTCCAACTCGGCTATTCCCTTAAAGGCAACGACACTCTGGCTAATGCCGCTCTGAAAAAGGGTTTTCAGGAGAAGTACCTCATCGCCACAGGATTATGCTACAAGAATGACAATGGTAAATTGCGCGACCGCTACTACGACCGCGTGATATTCCCTTGGCTGTCAATAAGCGGAAAAGTGTGTGCCTTTGGAGGAAGAGTGCTCGATTCCAGAACAAAAGGAGTCAGCCAGAAATACGTCAACTCGCCTGAATCGGAAATCTATCATAAAGGCAACGAACTCTATGGCATCTTCCAAGCCAAAAAGGCCATCGTCAAACTCGATATGGTCTATATGGTCGAAGGCTACACAGATGTTATCTCCATGCACCAATGTGGAATTGAAAATGTGGTTGCCAATTCTGGTACGGCACTTACAAATGCACAGATCCGACTGCTCCATCGTTTCACGTCCAACATAACCCTTCTTTACGATGGTGATGATGCTGGCATACATGCAGCTTTGCGTGGTACTGACATGCTGCTCGAAGAAGGCATGAATGTTAAGATTGTGCTGCTCCCCGAAAATGAAGATCCTGATAGCTTTGCACGCAACCATACTGTTGAGGAATACAACAACTACATCAGCCAGAATCAGACTGATTTCATCCAGTTCAAGATAAAAGTCCTCCTCAATAATGTTACCGACCCGATTAAGCGCTCCGAAGCAATAAACAGCATTGTAAAAAGCATCTCCGAAATTCCAGATGCCATTAAGAAAGCCACTTATATTCATGAATGTTCCACACAAACAGGAATCGGCGAGCAGGTGCTTATCGGCACTATGAACAAGTTCATTAAAAGCGAAATGGAGGAAAGGGAAAAACGCAAACAACGTGAACG
>JAZLEX010000154.1:0-11405 GCA_045615485.1 Prevotella sp. | reverse complement strand
TTTACAAGTAATGATTTTACCATTGGGTCGTTACATGGTCTGATTCTTCCCACAAGTGGTTTTATTATCACATCAGCAGCTATCTCTGTAAAGGCAATACACATTAATGCCATACCGATGGCAAGACTCATTCGGATGATTGTGTCGTTGTTATGCACAATAATATAAACCAGCGATAAATATAATGGAATCCATACCCACCACGTTGTCACATCAAGCATCAGTCTGTCCATAAGCATGGAATTACTCCCATTCCATGCTCCAAACAAAGACAAATCCAAATTATGCAAAAACGCAAGAAACATAATCCATTAATAATTTAACCCACAACCTACAACCTATAACCTATAACCTATAATCATCAACCTAAATCCTTTCTATCTGCGAAGTTTCCAACCAGCCTTTTTTACCATCTGCCAGAACGACTTCCTTCCAACCTGCCATACTATTGTCGGTAATCTTGACTTTCGTTCCTTCATGTATTACGAACAAATCTGTACCGTTTTTTGCAGGGGTACTCTTCACGGAAACTGATGATGCGGTAACAATAGCTGTATTGCGGCTTTCCAACTGGTGTTTTTGTGCTAAAGCAAAAATATTGGAAAGAATAAAGAGCACAAGCATCAATTCTGACAAATACAATGTGAGCCTTCTTATCAGCACCCTGTCATTCAGCAAGTATAAGATAATCAAAACCAACAACAGAATGAAGGTACCTACAGCAATTTTTGCCCAACCATCAACACTTGTAATATTCACAAGGCTGTTATACCAACTCACAAAGAACATTTCTGATTCAGGTACAATTCTGTCTATTGTTTTAGCGCGTGCCATGTCCAGATTAAACCTTATGTCGGCATCACCAGGATTCAGCAGAAGTGCTCTTTCATAATTCAAGATGGCGTGGGTATAATCTTTGTTGCGATAATAGGCATTGCCAAGATTAAAATACACATCCGCATTATCTCCTTGCTTTAGGAGTTTTTCGTATATCTGAATAGCCTTATCGTAATCTTCATGAACGTAGGCTGAGTCTGCATCACTTTTCGTCACGGCATTTGCCGTGAGCATGCTTGCGGACATTATTGTAAGGAAGATGATTTTCAGTGCTGTTCCTTGCTTTTTCGCTTTTGCAGTTTGTTCTTTTATCGTAGTCTCAATCTTTGAAATCACATCGGCAGCGGTATTATAAACTTTTTCCATGTTTCCTTGCTTGTCACCTGGGGCAAATCGGGCAAATTCACAATCATTCAACGATTCGCTGAACTGACCAATAAGTGCATCCTCAACTCCTACATTTGAGAAATTATCTGCTATATTGTCTTTCGACAATGCCTCAACTGGCATATTCAATTTGTCTCCAGCATATCCCCATAAAGCTCGCAGCACTTCGTCATAGAATTCATTTGTCTTGCCTTGTTGCAACAGTTTATATGCAGTTTTGAGTTTCTTTGTTGCCACTTTGTTTGCTTTCTTTCCACGCATCTTTGCAACATTAGCGGCTTCGATTGCTTTCTGGCGGAAGATTATCAAAAGTATTACAAAAAGCATAAATGGCATAGCCAGCAACATCCAATATGTAGTACTACAGAAGAAATGCTGGTTTCTCTTTGTCAAAGTTGCATTGCCTAACTTAATGTACCTAATGTCACGATTAAGCATCTGCAACACTTCTTGTTCGGTATATCCCGCACCATCTTCACCTTTTGCTACTTCCAGCTTATATGATTCGCCCTTTAGTGTCTTGTATGTTTTACTTTCAGTGTCGAAATAAGTAAATTCCACTGGTGGAATGGTATAATTTCCTTTATGCCTTGGAACAAATAAGAACTCATAAGTCATATTACCTTCCAAACCGTTTTCACCCAATTTTGTATTATCCTCAACCTTCGGGTCGTACTTATCAAAATCTTTCGGCAAATCAAGGTTAGGCTGCTTTATAAGTTTCAGATTTCCGTTTCCACTTATAACTACCTTTATTGTTATCGGCTCGCCTGATTTCGGATGGTCGGCAACAAGTGATGTTGACAGACTGAACTTACCTACTCCACCTGAAAAGTTTTTTGGTTTGTCTGGCAACGGTAGTACTTGTATTTTCACCTCAGGTGCTGCTATGGCTTTGTTTACTTCAGAATAGCCCATTCCACCATTGAAAAATGCCTCGAACGGGTCTATACTTGTATCTTGTTGTAATATTGTACCATTGAACGTGATACTTGGTATAGTCAGTAATCCTGTCACTTGTGGATACATCATGTATTTACTCCACACAACGGCATTATAGGTCTTGCCATTATAGGTTTCGCGAGAAAAACTTTTTTGCTGTGGCAGAGCCAGTTCCTGAGTATGGAAACCTTTCAAATCGGGCATTTTCCCATCCAAAGCAGTAAGTTCTACTTGCGTAAACACCTTGTAAGTCAAAATGATAGGCTCTTGCTCATATACGCATTTTTTTGATGCACTCACAGTAATAAACAAGTCACTCCCTTTTATCTTGCTACCACTTGGTTTGACTCCAGTGGGACGCTGTTGGGACGACTGGGAATTAGGCGAAACCTTGCCACTTACATTTATCGTTACGGAATTTGAGGTTACTGTTTTTCCGTCACACACGGCATGTGCTGCTGGAATGGTAAACGTACCATTCTTATTTGCCATCAAGACGTATGTAAAGGTTGTTGATTCATTGCTACTCGTCTTGCCGTTTACCATCTGAAAACTTGATGATGTAGATGTGCTCGGTCCTACTAAGACTTCAAATGCAGAAGGTACTGCTCCAAGCCGTATGTCCTTAACATCATGTGTTGCAATAGTGTATGACAGTCTGAACTGCTCACCTACTGCCACATGACTTGGAGCAGAGCCTTGCAAGGATAATCCAAATACTGCAACTGGCAAGAACAATGCCAATGTGGAAAATATTATTTTATATTTCATAAAGACTCTGACTCCTGACTCTGACTACTGACGTAAGGCTCATGTCTTAACTCCTTAACTTCTTTAACTCCTTAACTCCTTCTATTAATTATCAATTAATGCCTTGGCATTTAGACTCTTACCAATTTTTCTGTAATTTACGGCTTGAACCACGCACTTTTTTAAGTTTTTCCTGAGTTTCTTTTTCCTGCTGCATTGCTGCATTCAGCAATTGCTCAGCATTTTCCTTACTCATCTCGCCATTCTTAGGTTGTGGCGGTTGCTGATTCTTATCTTTATTCTGTTCTGAGTCTTTAGAATTGTTCTTATCTTTATTTTCGTTTTTATTTTTGTCGTTCTTTTGATTTTTGTCTTTATTCTGATCCTTGTTATTAGACTGACCTGAACCTTCCGAAGGATTCTTATCGTCATTTTTCAGTTGCTTTTGGCACAGAACAAGATTATACCGCGTTTCATTGTCATCTGGGTTTCTACGCAGACTCTGCTTATAGGCATCTATCGCCTGACGGAAATCTTTTGAAGCCTGACACACAACTCCAATATTGTGATAAATCATAGCCTGACGTTTCGGATCGGTTTCAGTTTCCAAAGCTTTATTATACTGCTCTATAGCCAAAGAGTCCTTTCCCTGAAAAAGCAAAGCATTTCCTAAATTGTAATTTGCCTGTGGGTTGTCTTTATTTTTTTCAAGGGCTTTTCTATAATCAACTTCTGCCTTATCAAATTTTCCAGAACGATATTGCCGATTTCCTCTCCGTATATAATCCCTATCGTTTTGAGCATTTACTTCCGTAACCGCAAATAGGAATAGCAAAAGAATCATCGCTTTAGTCGAGCGACTGCCAACCGTATGCAACCCTTTTATGCGAAGGTTTCTCAGCATGACTCTCTTTTCCTGAATGATAATCTCTACTATCAACAATATCAAAGCTATTAGAGCAAATGCCTGGAATTGTTCGCTGTGTTCTGCAAATTGCGAAGTTTCTATGTCCAATCGTGCCAGATTCGACATTGCGGTTTCCAATCTCTGCTGAGCAATGTTTGTATTATCCACATGTATGTACTTACCGTTGCCTGCCACCGCTATTTCCTTGCACATCGCCTCGTTCAGCTTCGTCATAACTGTCTCACCATTACTTGTCAGATAGTTTCCCTGTCCTATTGGGATAGGTGCACCTCTGGTACTTCCTACCCCAAGGACATACGTGTGAATACCTTTGCTCGTGGCACTTTTGGCTGCATCTGTTGCTCCACCTTCATGATCCTCACCATCAGTTATCACAACTATTACCTTGCCAATGTTTTTCTGCTGTGAAAAAGAATTGGCTGCAATATCTATGGCACGCGACACATCTGTGCCCTGCGACTGAACCATTCCTGGACTGACATCGCTGAGAAACATTTTTGCAGATACACCATCAGCGGTCAGCGGCAGTTGCACGTATGCATCACCTGCAAAAATCACAAGCCCGAATTTATCATCGGGGAATTTGTCAATCAGCGTTTCAAGCATCATTTTGCATTTCTCCATACGACTTGGAGCAACATCCTGTGCCAACATAGAGTTTGACACATCAAGACAGACCATCATTTCTATACCCTGCCTCTTATCTGTCTGCTGCTGAGTTGCACCGATTAACTGTGGACGAGCAATCATCATTATTACTGCCGTCAAAGCACACATCAACAGCCAGAACTTTATCTCGCGCCTTATGGATGATGGTTTGTCGCCTGATGAAGCAATCAATTCAGGATTGCCAAACCGCCTGAGCCGTTTCCTGCGAATAAATTCCGTTGAATAGTGGACAATTATAAAAATTGGCACTATTAACAAAAAATACAAATATGTAGAATCGTCAAATCTCACTACTCTCCTACAAATTGCAAATATGCTTCAGCATCCATCAAGCCATCGTATTCTGCCATATTAGACATTTCCATCTTGATGATCCAGTTTTCAAATGCATCCTGGTTCACCAGTTCAGGAGCATCTTCCAAAGCAGAATTCACTTCTACCACCTTTCCTGATACTGGACAATACAGGTCACTTGAAGCCTTTACACTTTCCAATGCACCAAATTCTTCTCCTGCTTCGAATTCATCATCCACATCTGGCAGGTCGATATAAGTAATATCGCCCATTTCTGCCTGTGCATAGTCTGTTACTCCGATTACGGCAATGCCGTCTTCTAATCTTACCCACTCGTGTGACTCAGCATATTTGAGTCCTTCAATAATTTTACTCATAATTTTTTAAATTAAAAATGTTATTTAATTAATTTACAATTTACAGATTTACAAATTACAATTTATTTACGATTTTGTTTATTTACAATTTGATTCTGACTACTGACTCTGACACTGACTCTAACCTCTAAGCTCTAAGCTCTAAGCTCTAAGCTCTAAACTCTAAACTCTAAACTCTAAACTATATTTCCACTTTTGAGAATGCTGGGGCATTAATATCACAAAAATCTTTATCTAGGTATTTGTAATAGCCCGTTATTCCTATCATCGCAGCATTGTCGGTTGTATATGAGAATTTCGGTATATAAATATTCCACCCGTATTTTGCTGAATATTCCTTGAAGGCATTGCGTAAGCCTGTATTTGCAGAAACGCCACCTGCCACAGCAACATGTTTGATTTTTGTAGCGACTACTGCCTTGTTGAGTTTTTTCATCAGGATATCTACCACCGTAAACTCCAGACTTGCTGCCAAGTCTTCCTTGTGGTGTTCAATGAAATCGGCATCTTCTGCCACCCATTTCTGTAGGGAATACAAGAAGGATGTCTTCAAGCCACTGAAACTATAATCGTAATCAGGGATATGTGGTTCAGAAAATTTGTATGCCATAGGATTGCCCTGACGTGCCAACTTATCGATTATTGGTCCACCAGGATAACCTAATCCCATGACCTTTGAACATTTGTCGATTGCCTCACCAGCAGCATCGTCAATGGTTTGTCCTAATATTTCCATATCATTATAGGCATTCACCTTGACAATTTGCGAATTACCTCCACTCACAAGCAGACAGATAAATGGGAATGGCGGATGTTTCACCCCATCTTGTTCATCGGTCTCTGACTTGATGAAATGTGCCATCACATGACCTTGCAGATGGTTGACATCAATCAGAGGAATACCAAGCGACAGAGCCATGCCTTTGGCAAAATTCGTCCCCACAAGCAAGGAGCCCAACAATCCCGGACCTCGTGTAAAGGCAATGGCGGCAAGCTGTTCTGCCTTAATACCTGCCTTTTTCAGAGCCGTATCAACCACAGGAACAATGTTTTGCTGATGAGCGCGTGAGGCCAGTTCTGGTACCACCCCACCATATTCAAAATGCACTTGTTGGGACGCAGTGACATTGCTAAGCAGCACACCATTTTTCAGCACAGCTGCAGAAGTATCATCGCAACTGCTTTCAATACCTAATATATATACATCCGCCATATCCTTACTCCAATTAAATGATTTAGTATGCGGAAATTCGTTTATTTCTTACAAGTATCCGAAAATATGGGCACTTCCCATTTATGCACAAGTCTTTGCCATCGTCCCCTTTTCTAAATCTTACTATCTCGAATTGTGAGGGATTATATTTATGAAGGAAAGTAATGGGTACTCCTATCAAACCCTTGTAATCCATAGGGATGTCTTGTGTCTTATTTACGTTAATACCATCGCAATTATCAAATTTCGGGTAAAGATGCTCGTTCCCTTCGTATTCCTTGGTAAGAGCTATATCTTCATTGCGTTGTGGCAGTTCGAGGTTTGTCAGCCAAAGACAATTATTGGTTGCGATAATTCTGTTGCCATAGGAATCAATACTCGTCTCTGTTCCATATAGGAGATAATCTTTGGGGACGATGAACCCAGAAATTCCTCTTCCAAGGTTGACGCCCAGCCATGCTTCGTTGTTTTGGATAAGTTCAAAAATATCCTTATATGTGATGGCATTTACGTTGCCTATAATCAAAAATTGCTTGTTGTATTTGATTAGTTGAGCCACGAACTCTCTGAAAAGGGAGAATGGAGGGTTTGTTACTACAATATCTGACTGCTTTAGCAACTCAATGCTCTCTGATTTTCTGAAATCACCATCGCCTCGGAATGTTTTAACCTCTATATTATCATACGACAAATCTCCCCCTTCGTATTCATAGTAGCATCCAGGTTCAAACTTTTCACAGGCAAATAGGTCGCATTCATTTTCACGATAGCATGAAGCAATGACTTTTTTTAGTCCCAAGTCTTCAAAGTTATCAACAAAATAACGAAAGAAATTGCTGGTGCGAGGATCGTCGCAATTACAATAAACAATTTTGTCCATAAAGTGTTTCTTGTAATGCTGTAATTCTCTCTCTATGTCGCAAAGTTGAGTATAAAACTCGTCACTCTTTGATTTCTTTGCTTTCTGAAGTATTTGGTTCGTTGCGTTTCTTGCCATTACTTTTACATGTAAGTTGTATAAACAAATCACTGCCCAACAATACCGACTTGTCCTTGACGTATTTTTTGTTGAGTCGTAAGTCTTGTTGATTGACCCTTTTTTGTCATAAATAAAATAACTTTTAATACGTTAGAATTTCAAGTCCATGCTCCGTCATCACAAAAGTGTGCTCCCATTGGGCTGACGGCTTGTAGTCATCACTCACTACCGTCCAACCATTGTCGGCATCAACAAACACTCTCCACGTTCCCATGTTTATCATTGGTTCAATGGTAAACACCATTCCCGGCACAATCAGCATCCCCTCACCGCGTCGCCCTACATGCTCCACTTCTGGGTCTTCATGAAATTTCAATCCTATCCCATGGCCGCATAAGTCGCGCACTACTGAATACCCATATTTATGGGCATGTTTCTGCACAGCACTTCCTATGTCGCCGACAAAGCAGTATGGTTTTGCTGCTGCTTCCATTCCAACCTCAAGACATTCCTTTGCCACGCGCACCAACTGTTCTTTTTCTGGAGTCGTCTTGCCCATTATGAACATCCGTGAAGCATCTGCAAAGAAGCCATCCTTTATTGTTGTATAATCTACATTCACAATATCGCCCTCTTTTAGAAACACGTCCTTGTCAGGAATACCATGACATACTTCCTCGTTTATACTCACACAAACACTTTTTGGATAGCCATTATAGTTCAGGCAAGCAGGAATAGCACCATGGTCTATGGTGTATTTATAGCAAATATCATCTATCTCCTGCGTGCTCATGCCAATATGAATCTGTTCCGCCACCGCATCAAGCACACCTGTGTTTATAATGCCGCTGCAACGTATGCCTTCAATCTCTTCTGGCGTACGAATCAATTCGCGTGTAGGTACCAGCCGACCGTGATTCTCATAATTCATTATTATGCGATCCATCTCTGTCAACGGCTCGTCCTTAAGAATATGCCAACGTCTTTTCTTGAATTTTATCATAATCAACTGCAAAAGTAGTGAAAACTGAATGCAAAACAAAATAATTTTTAATTATTTAAGATTTGCATTGCTAAAGAATTAATTCTTGCATTTTTGAAAAACAGAATGTATTTTGCTGAATCAATAGTAATTTTCTATTCTTATGATGTCGTTAAGGATAGGGAACTTCTTTATATAATGGTCGAGTTCGGCTTTGTTGATTTCTCCAGTTATTTCACAAACTTTGTCTCTCTCTGCCTTCGCGATAACATGACCGTAGGGATGAAAAATTGCGGATTCACCGAAATATTTTCCCCATTCGTCTGACCCCACACGATTGCATATTGCCACGAAGCATTGGTTCTCAATTGCTCGTGCGGGTGCAAGAATTTGGTATGACAACTCTCTTGCAACAGGCCAGTTTGTGGAATATATTGCCATGTCGTATGTCGGTTTTCCATCTGGAGCTATTACATTACGACTCCACAATGGAAAACGCAAGTCATAGCATATCTGCAATAGAATGCGAAATCCCTTCCAGGTTACTATCGAACGTTCTTTGCCAGCAGTATATTCAAAGCCTTCGCCTCCGAATGTGAACAGGTGTGACTTGTCGTACATCACGACCTCATTATTTGGCTTTACAAAGTGCATGCGATTGTACCATCTGCCATCTTCTTCTGTAGCCAGACTTCCGCAAATTGCAGCACCTGTATCGTTGGCTTTGCTAATCATCCACTCTACGGCTGAGGACAATTCACAGTTTTGCCTGTTGCGCTCAGCCCATTCTTTTGGTTTTGTCAAAAAACCTGTTGACCACATTTCGGGTAGTATATAGAGGTCACTGCCTGGATTGCGGTCTATTGCTGCATCGGCTTCTTCAATGTTTGCTTTCGGATTGCACCATTTGGTGTCGGGTTGTATAATCGTAATTTTCATATCTAAATGCAAAGGTAAGAAAAAACTTGTTTTTTAATTGATAATTGATAATCGACAATTGGTAATTATGATTTTTTAATAAAAAAAATTTTAAACTCTAACCTCTAACCTCTAACCTCTAACCTTTTTTATTATATTTGCAAAAATTATATTACAGTTATAGAACAAACTTATGAAAAAAGCATTATTGATTATTTGTTGCCTAATGATTTGTACGGCTGTCACGGCTCAGCCTCCACGTATTTCAAAAGTCAGAACGGTAGGCAAAAAAGTAACAAACGTACAGCTTCCTAATACAAAAGGAGTTATGTGCAACCTTACAGATTATGTAGGAAAAGGAAACGTTGTCCTGATTGATTTCTGGGCAAGTTGGTGCAGACCTTGCATGATGGAAATGTCGTATGTGCGCACAGCCTACAACCGCTACCACAAGTATGGGTTCAATATTGTCGGTATTTCTCTCGACAACAATCCTGCCGAGTGGAAAGCGGCTATTAAGAATTTCAAACTCAACTGGACACATCTATCTGATTTACAGGGCTGGAACAATACGGCTGCACAAAAGTATGGCATTATTTCCATCCCGAGTTCAATATTGGTAAGCAAGCAAGGCAAGATTATCGCAAACGACTTGCGCGGTGAGGAATTACTCATACGCTTGCGCCAGATTTATGGTAAATAAAAACACGCAACATGCATTTTTTACTTGACATTATATTGGTGGTTCTCGGTGTGACGATGGTTCTGTATGGGGCAGACCGCCTTACCGAAGGAGCCAGTCAGTTAGCCCGACGTTTTAATGTCAGCGAGATGATTATTGGTCTCACCATCGTGGCTTTCGGTACATCGATGCCCGAATTTGTAATCTCGCTTATGTCAGCTCTTAAAGGAAGTTCCGACCTTGCATTAGGAAACATCGTCGGCAGCAATATTTTCAATACCTTATTAATAGTAGGTGTGGCTGCGATGATTGCGCCATTGGCAGTCGCAAAAGAAACTGTGGTAAGAATTATGCCTTACACCGTTTTTGCGACAATCGTGCTTATCGTATTGTGCCTTGCGGTTATGGATTTGCATTTTTCTCTCGATATAAGAGGTAATACCTTACAGCGTTTTGATGGAACAATACTCTTGCTGTTATTTATCGGCTTTATGCGATACACCATAAAGAAAGCTAAAGATCAGAAAGCTGACGTGGCAGCAAAGGAGCCACAGAGTAGCACTTCGCAGCAATCCATAACAAAAAGCTCTTTGTTTATTGTCATTGGACTTACTCTGTTAATCTGGGGTTCAGACATCTTTGTTGATGCTGCAGTGGGCATAGCACAGCAATTAAATGTCAGCGAAAGCGTAATCGGACTTACAATCGTTGCCTTTGGCACATCACTTCCAGAACTGGCCACCACCGTAGTAGCTGCACGCAAGGGAAGTGCTGAAATGGCAATCGGCAACGTATTAGGTAGCAACGTTTTCAATATTTTGTGGATAATAGGATGTACTTCTGTGATTTGCCCGATGCAAATCAATGATGTTACATTGCTGGATTTGAGCATGATGCTTCTGAGTATGCTGTTGCTGCTTTTGTTCTCCAGGTCAAAATTCAAGGTTGAGCGTTGGGAAGGCGCTGTTTTAACAATTGTGTTCCTATCATATCTAACATATCTGCTCATAAATGCTTGATAATTGTAATTTGCAAGTTGTAAATTGCAAATTTTATATAATAGTTGTGAATTTTTTATAATTATCAATTGTCAATTATCAATTATCAATTAAGAAACAAAGTTTTTTATTACCTTTGCAGCCGCTTTTGAAAAGTATATCTTGATGGCGGGATAGCTCAGCTGGTTAGAGCGCATGATTCATAATCATGAGGTCCCCAGTTCAATCCTGGGTCCCGCTACCAAAACATGAAGGAACAAGATGGCATCTTGTTCCTTTTTTGTTTTGGCAAACTTACTACAAGTAACGGCTCAGTGGAAATTTAGTGGGTGTAGGATTATTTTGACAAAAACATAAAAAACCCCTTGTGATTGTTGCAAATGTCTCTTATGAGCCATTAATGACATAGTTGGTTGAAAACCCTTGTGAACAAGTTCACAGATGTTTCC
>JAZLEX010000153.1:0-21192 GCA_045615485.1 Prevotella sp. | reverse complement strand
TGATGAATACAATGGACCAGCATGGGCAACGAAGGCACAACTCTGTCTGAATCGTGAACAATGGAAAGAAGGAGAAGCAGCACTTGACAAGGCCATTCATTATCTGCCAAAGTATGTGCCACTGTATCTGAACCGTGCAATTGTAAGATACAAGTTAAACAAACTGCGTGGAAGTCTTGAGGATTATGATTTGGCTTTGACATTAGACCCGAACAGCTTTTTTGCTCACTATAACCGTGGTCTGTTGAGAGCCCAGGTAGGAGACGATAACAGGGCAATTACCGATTTTAATTTTGTCTTGGAACTAGAACCCGATAATCTGATAGCCTTGATGAACCGTGCTACGTTGCTCGAAAAGACTGGCGATTTGCGTGGTGCAATCAGAGACTATTCAAAAGTGCTGGCAAAATATCCTGATTTCTGGTCAGGACTATATAGTCGTGCAAACTGCTATAGGCGGCTTGGTGAGACTGCAAAAGCAGAAGTTGACGAATTCCGTATTCTCAAGGCACAGCAAGAAAAACATTTGGGCATAGGACATAAGAATTATCGCAAAGTCACCCTCGGTACACGTCGCAAGAGTGATGAAGATATGGAAAAGTACAAAGACCTGGTGGTTTCTGACGAAAACGCATCACCAGCTTTGGATTATGATAATGAATACAGAGGAAAAATCCAAAACAGAGACGTTGCTGCTGAATTCTTGCCAGATGCTGACCTTGAGTCAGAGACTATTCAGAAAACGGCAGCACAACTGCAAACTTGGGAGAAAGCAACTATTTGCTACAACATAGGTAATTCATACGCAAAGAAGAATGATTACAAGCAAGCCCTCCGTCATTATAACGAGGCCATAAGATTAGATGCAGGTATGGCTGAAGCATACTATAATCGTGGACTGACAAAGATTTTCAGTAATCAAATAAAAGAAGGACTTGACGATTTAAGCATTGCTGGCGAAAAAGGTATATATATTGCTTACAGCATAATCAAAAAATATAGGAAAGAAATGGAGGAGAAGGCGAAAGGTAACACTGACTCTGACACTGACTCAGGAACTAACGTAAAACCGACACCCAATAATAAAAAACAAGATAAAAAAGTAAAAAAATGATTAAGATTACATTTCCCGATGGCTCTGTGCGCGAGTATGAACAGGGCGTAACTGGTCTGCAGATTGCAGAAAGTATCTCACCAGCATTAGCACGCGACGTTTTGGCTTGCGGCGTGAATGGCGAAACAACTGAACTCAATCGTCCAATCAATGAAGATTCAACTATCAATCTTTATAAGTGGGACGATGCAGAGGGCAAGCATGCTTTTTGGCATACTTCAGCCCATTTGCTTGCTCAGGCACTGAAAGAACTCTATCCTGGTATCCAGTTTGGCTTCGGTCCTGCTGTTGAAAATGGATTCTTCTATGATGTCAAACTGAAAGATGGTGGAAACATCAGCGATACCGATTTCCCTAAAATCGAAAAGAAGATGATAGAACTGGCTGCACTCAAGGAAGACCTTATTCGTAAGGAAGTTTCAAAAGAGGATGCCTTGAAGGAATTTAAGGCCGACGGTCAGGAATATAAATGCGAGCATATTGCAGAAGACCTTGAAGATGGCAGTATCACTACCTATACTCAAGGTGATTTCACAGACCTTTGCAAGGGTCCGCACTTGATGAATACAGCACCTATCAAGGCCGTAAAGCTGATGAGTGTGGCAGGTGCTTTCTGGCGTGGAGATGCAGAAAAAGACCAGCTCAACCGTGTATATGGAATTTCCTTCCCAAAGAAAAAGATGCTCGATGAATACCTTGCACTCATTGAGGAAGCCAAGAAGCGCGACCATCGCCGCATAGGTAGGGAGATGGAACTGTTTATGTTCTCCGACCGTGTTGGCAAAGGCCTGCCAATGTGGTTGCCAAAAGGTACTGAACTGCGTCTCCGTCTGCAAGATGCATTGCGCAAGATTCAGCGCCGCTATGGCTATCAGGAGGTGATAACTCCAAATATAGGTGGTAAAGACCTGTATGTTACCTCAGGTCACTATGCACATTATGGCAAGGATTCATTCCAGCCAATCCATACTCCTGAAGAAGATGAGGAATACATGCTCAAACCAATGAACTGTCCTCACCACTGTGAGATTTTTGCATGGAAACCTCGTTCATATAAAGACCTGCCATTGCGTATTGCTGAATTCGGAACTGTTTATCGTTATGAGCAGAGTGGAGAGCTTCATGGCTTTACACGTGTGCGCTGTTTCACACAGGATGATGCTCATATCTTCTGCCGTGCCGATCAGGTGAAACAGGAGTTTCTAAACGTAATGGACATCATCCGCGTAGTGTTCGGAACATTCGGCTTTGAGTTTGAAGCACAGATCTCACTTCGTGACCCTAACGACAAAGAGAAATACATTGGTAGCGATGAGGTTTGGGAACAGGCTGAACGTGCAATTGTAGAAGCATGTGAGGAAAAAGGTCTGACTGCAAAGATTGAATTAGGCGAAGCTGCGTTCTATGGTCCAAAGCTCGACTTTATGGTTAAGGATGCACTTGGTCGCCGTTGGCAGCTTGGTACTATTCAGGTGGACTATAACCTGCCGCAGCGCTTCCAGTTGGAATACATGGGAGAAGACAACCAAAAGCATACACCAGTAATGATTCATCGTGCTCCATTCGGTAGTATGGAACGTTTTACTGCTGTCCTTATTGAGCATACAGCAGGTCATTTCCCACTCTGGCTCACTCCAGACCAGGTGGTGATTCTGCCTATTTCAGAAAAATACAACGAGTATGCTGAAAAGCTCTGCAAATATTTCGATACAGTAGGAGTTCGTGCACATGTAGATAATCGCAACGAAAAGATTGGACGCAAGATTCGCGACAACGAAATGAAACGTATCCCTTATCTGCTCATAGTAGGCGAACAGGAAGCAAACAATGGTACTGTAGCTATGCGCCAGCAAGGTGGTGGAGAGCAGAAAGTGATGACTTATCAGGAATTTGCAGAAAAGATAAATGCAGAAGTTGCTGAAATGACAAAAGACTTTTAACTAATTGGAAGAATTAAAGTCATTATATAAAAGCACATACGGAGAAGAGCCTGCCAAGATGGTCAAACTTCCTGGTGCAGGGAGCAATCGTGCCTATTATCGCATCACATCCGCTGGGGGTGATACGGTAATAGGTGCTGTAGGCACTTCTAAGGAAGAGAACGATGCGTTTATTGTACTTACCAACCATTTTTGTTCAAAGCAACTGCCTGTTCCAAAGATTCTCGCTGTCAGCAATGATGGCTTGAGATATCTGCAAACTGATTTAGGCGACACTTCACTTTTCGATATTATTAAAGGAAATTCTTCTGATAATAGAGAGTGTGCAGATAGTCGTTTTCTTCAGGGAGAGGGTAGGGTAGGCTACTTGGAATCTGTTATCCGTCTGCTGCCACGTTTTCAGTTTGAAGGTGCCGATGGTTGCGACTTTTCTGTATGCTATCCACAGCCAAAATTCGACAGAGACAATGTGATGTTCGATTTGAACTATTTTAAGTATTGTTTTCTCAAAGCCACTGGAGTGGATTTCCACGAACTGAGATTGCAACGTGATTTTGAAAGGCTTGCAGAAGAACTTACAACATGCTGTGCATCAGAAAAGCCATGTTTCATGTATCGTGATTTTCAGTCCAGAAACGTTATGATTAAAGGTGGAACTCCATATTTCATAGACTATCAAGGTGGACGTCGCGGACCTTTTTATTATGATTTGGCATCTTTCCTCTGGCAAGCTTCAGCAGGCTATCCTGACGAACTGAAAGAAAAACTTATCAGTATATATGCAGATGAGGTTCGTACCAGGTATGGCGTGGTATTCTGTCGGTCAACCTTGGAGAAATTTGTGTTTTTCCGTACTTTGCAGGTGTTGGGAGCATACGGCTTCAGAGGATATTTCGAGCGAAAACAACATTTCCTCGATAGTATCCCACTATCCATCAACAATTTGAAAGTAATGCTTGAAAAAGGTGCAGCTGATAACTATCCAGAACTGAAAAGTGCGTTGGGAAAGATGGTAATCCATCAACACAATTTACAATTTACAACTTACAATTTAAACCTCACCAAACCACTAAACGACCAAACATCCCTCACCCTTCCCCCCTTGTAGTACGTGTCAATTCATTCTCCTACAAGAAAGGTTTTCCTGCAGACGAGAGTGGAAATGGTGGAGGCTACGTGTTCGACTGCAGGTCGATACACAACCCTGGTCGATATCTGGAATACAAACAACTCACAGGATTGGATGCACCAGTGATAAAATTCTTAGAGGACGATGGAGAGATTATTGAATTTCTACAATCAGTATATAAACTTGCCGACCATCATGTTCAGCGTTACATAGAGCGAGGATTTTCTCATTTGATGTTTTCGTTTGGTTGTACTGGAGGACAGCATCGCAGTGTGTATTGTGCCCAACATCTTGCTGAGTATCTTAAACACAAATATGAAATCAAGGTAATTCTTAATCATATTGAACAGAAGATACACAATGAACTATAATAAAGCCCCAGAGAATATAAATATTATGATATTGGCGGCAGGGTTGGGAACTCGGCTGAAACCGCTTACTGATGTCATGCCAAAGGCTCTTGTACCAGTATCAGGAAAACCTTTGCTCCGTCATTTATTAGAAAAAATCATAACAGCTTTCCCACGAAGTGATAAAAAGATAGTCATCAATGTTCATCATTTCGCGGAGCAGATAATAGACTATTTGAAAGCCAACAATAATTTCGGACTCAATATTTCCATCAGCGATGAAACTGGTCAGTTGCTTGAGACGGGTGGGGCACTAAAAAAGGCTGCAACGCTATTCAGCAACACATCACCAATACTCATACATAATGTTGATATTTTCAGTAATGTAGATTTGGCAAAGTTTTATGAACAGGGGAAAGCCAATGCTGCCACATTGCTTGTAAGCAATCGCGAGACCTCCCGCTATCTGTATTTTGATACAGATGACAATCTTATAGGTTGGAAAAACATCAAGACAGGCGAGTACAAAGGAATTTGCAGTCCATTCCCTGACAGTTCTGAGTTCAGTCGAATGGCATTTTCGGGTATTCATATAATATCGCCACAAGTTTTCAAATATTTTGATAGATTTCCTGACAGATTCAGCATTATAGATTTCTATCTTTCAATATGTCGCGAAGAACAAATAAAGTGTGTTGTAAAAGACGACCTGATGCTGTTGGATGTAGGAAAGTTGGATAGTCTTCATGCAGCAGAAGATTTTCTCAATTTAAATCCACAAGCGACATGAATAATTTGCTGAAGTTGTTTTTGCTGATGTGTATTGTTGTGGCAGGATTGCTTCTGATGCAATTTATGCCAGAAATATTTATTTTGGGTTATAAACTACGAAAAGTTGACTTACTGTCGGATATCAGATACGATTCATTGGCGTATAAACGGACTACAAAATATAGTTGTTCCACCAAACAACAATCTTTTGACGTTCCAGGCGAGGCTCAGGACAGGCGAAACTCAGGACAGGCGAAGCTTAGGTATCACGATGAAACGACCAAATTAAGACTTAGCATTAAACGAGATACCACACTTGCAATTGAGGATTTTTCTGATGTCGGAGAACTCCATTGCAGTATGGATTCTTTCTACCAAAAACTATTGGATTCAAAAAAACTTTCACGACCTGTCAGGATAGCTTACTTTGGAGATTCGTTTATTGAAAACGATATTCTGACAAAGGATTTGCGTCATTATCTGCAAACCTATTTTGGTGGTCATGGTGTGGGGTTTGTAGATGTGGCACATCCTTTAGCCGACATCCGAGGCACAGTAAAATCCAATAGTTCAAATTTTGTATCACATGTTGTTACCGATAAGCGGGGGTTCTGCAAAGACCTGTCGGGTGTTGACCTTATCTATGCTGTTCCTACCGATACTTCGGCGCAATTCTCACTTACAGCAGTACCGACAGCTGGTAAACAGAATAGTTATTTCAATTATTCTGCCGTGTATTATCTGTCACATCCTGAGGTCAGTTTTTCAGCCTTTGCTGACGGTAAGCCTATAAACAAATTGGATACTGTTCAGGAAAAATCTGTTTCTATGCTATCTTTCACCAAGCCGATGAAAAATGTTACATGGAAGATGAACCTTAGATGTGCTTATGATACAGCAAACCATTTCAGCCTGTCCGATTGTGCTGTCTTTGGAGCATCTTGCGAGAGTAGAAGAGGGGTTATCCTGGATAATTTCTCATTGCGCGGACATTCAGGGCTGCTATTCAGGCGTGTGCCCGAATCTACCATACACGACTTTATGAAACTGCGCCATTACGACCTTGTTATTTTAGGCTACGGGCTCAATGTTACGAGTGAGAACAGAACAAACTATGATGCATACGGGGTGCAGATGAAAAAGATTATTCGCCGCATAGCGAAAAGTTCACCGAACACCAGCATAATGATAGTTGGAGTTGGCGACAGGGCACATCGGACAAGTGCAGGCATCACCACTCGCCCTGAAATCATCTATCTTAACCAATTACAACGCGAAACAGCCCAGTCACTTGGATGCGCTTTCT
Source organism: Prevotella sp. (assembly GCA_045615485.1). Taxonomy (GTDB): domain Bacteria; phylum Bacteroidota; class Bacteroidia; order Bacteroidales; family Bacteroidaceae; genus Prevotella. The sequence continues at coordinate 14,582 of JAZLEX010000153.1, read as the reverse complement.
GGAATCTCTACAACACGATGCAAAAATATGGAGGTATAAAGGGAATGGTTGAGTCAAAACCACCACTTGCCAATAAGGACTATACGCATATAAATCATGCAGGTGGTAAGACGATAGCTCGCGAGCTCTACAACGACATTGTCAGAGGCATAAAAGATTATAAGAGGCGAGTAAGAGAATTTAATAAACGATTAGCCGCACAACCGAATAATGAATATATTCAATAATATTGATTTGAAAATGCTGTTGCAGCAACTGGTTTATGACAGTAATTCGCCATTGATTTTCAATAGCGGATTCTTCGTATTCATGTTTCTGCTTTTCACCTTATTATATTATACACTGCGTCATAAAAACACTACACGCATATTATTCGTTACACTATTTTCCTATTATTTTTATTATAAGAGCAGTGGCACTCATTTCTTTATTCTTGCTGTAGTCACATTATGCGATTTCCTTATAGCCAGACAGATAGTGAGAAGTGCAAAGATACCCAAAAGATTTTGGCTTGTTCTCAGTCTGCTTGTGGATTTAGGGTTGCTTGCATTTTTCAAATATACAAACTTCTTTATCGACATTTATAATTCTATTTTCAATCAGTCGGCCAAGCCGTATGCACATCTCGACATACTCTTGCCTGTCGGAATTAGTTTTTATATTTTCCAGTCGCTCAGTTACATCATAGACGTTTATCGTGGCAATATAAAGCCATTGAGAAGTCTGCTCGACTATGCTTTTTATGTGAGTTTCTTTCCGCAGTTAGTGGCAGGTCCTATCGTCCGTGCCCGTGATTTTATCCCTCAGATTCGCAGACAACTCTGCATCACTCGTGAGATGTTTTCAGTCGGGTTGTTTCTCATCATATCGGGACTTATTAAAAAAGCTATCATAAGTGACTATATCAGCCTGAATTTCGTTGACCGTATTTTTGACCAACCAAGTCTTTATTCGGGTTTGGAAAACCTGCTCGGAATCTATGGCTATACATTGCAGATATACTGCGATTTTTCTGGTTATTCCGACATGGCAATCGGTATTGCACTGCTGTTAGGTTTCCATTTCCCTAAAAACTTCGATTCGCCATATAAGAGCCGTTCCATAACAGAATTCTGGCGGCGTTGGCACATTAGTCTTTCATCATGGTTACGCGACTATCTCTATATTTCAATGGGCGGTAATCGCAAGGGAAAGATACGCACATACTTCAACCTCATGATTACAATGCTCTTGGGCGGATTGTGGCACGGAGCATCATGGAATTTCATTATATGGGGTGCATTGCATGGAGTTTGTCTTACCATAGAACGTCTGTGCAAACCGAGAGCAATGAAGCCTGCTTCAATTGCCGAGGTGCAGCCAAACGAAGAGACGAAGTCTCAACGTATGTTCGGCATTGGTAGAAAGAAAGATGGGGAAAAGTCTATCAATCACTATGGATTCAGCATTCTCAATGTCTTGCGTACAATCCTTACATTCAATCTGGTAGCCTTTATTTGGCTATTCTTCCGCAATAAAGGCCTTGATAACTCTATTCTTATGATAGAGCGTATCTTTACTGATTTCAAACCGCAACTCTTTATGCAGGTTGTCAACGGCTATGCAGCAGTACTGATGCTCATCGCGATAGGCTACATTATGCATTTCACTCCATCACGTTGGGTTGATGGTCTTAAGTATCTGTTCTCGCGGCTATACCTGCCGTTTCAGGCGATTATAATTATTTTGATTATCTGGATAGTGATTCAAATAAAATCCTCCGACATCCAGCCGTTTATCTATTTCCAGTTCTAAAAATCCAGCAATCTGTCATCACCGCTGTTGGTAGGATCCACTCTGGTTCCTTTTGATGAATTGTTTTGCGTAGGTGTACTCAGACCATTTCTCTTGTTATAGTCGCGAGTGTAAGCATTCCTGTGTTCTCTGTAACGGCGTTCAAAATCCCTGTCACGCGCCTCTTTTACCCTTATTGCTTCATTGTGGCGTTCCTCTCTTTCTGCAACTTCAGTTGCTGCACCTATTGAAGCTCCAGCAGCCATACCAATCAGTGAACCGACATGACTTCCGCGTGGACCGCCTGACAATCCGCCAATAGCTGAACCAAACATCCCACCAAGTATAGCACCTGACTCCATAGTGCAACTTGTCAATGATATTACAAGCGATGCTGTAAGTAAAAGTGATGTAAATTTTTTCATGGTCGTATCTCCTGTTTTTGTTTGTTTGACGGTGCAAAGATAAGAAGAATCGTTGTAATGAGAAATATAAAACCCCTAAATCGTTTAGGGAAAACCCTATAAAAAACGTTGGTTCCTGAACTTAGCCTGGAACCAACGGATTTTTCTACTCTCGGACTAATTATTTCAAAAGTCCTTCTTCTCTGAATACTTTTGTGAGTATCTGCACTCCACGTTCCACTTGTTCCTTGTTGTGGGTTGCCATCAGTGCAAAACGTACAAGTGTGTCGGTTGGAGCACATGCTGGCGGAACTACTGGATTGATGAATGCTCCTGCCTCGAATGCCTTGCGTGTGACAATGAATGTCTTTTGGAAGTCGCGCACATACAATGGTATGATTGGACTTTCTGTTTCACCAATCTCAAAGCCTTCTTCACGGAAACGCTTCAGGGCATATCTTGTGATGTCCCATAAATGTTCTCTTCGTTCAGGTTCTGAGATTATGATGTGCAGTGCTTCTCTTGCTGCTGCTGTAGCTGCTGGAGTGTTGGATGCACTGAATATGTAGGTGCGGCAGTTGTGGCGCAGATAGTTTATGATGGAAGAGTCGGCAGCAATAAAGCCTCCAATACTTGCAAGGCTCTTGCTGAATGTTCCCATGATAAGATCAACTTCGTCGGTGAGTCCGAAATGTTCGCATACGCCTGCTCCTGTCTTTCCGAATACGCCAATACCATGGGCTTCATCAACCATTACGGTGGCATTGTATTTTTTCTTCAGTCGGATAATCTCAGGTAAGTTCACTAGATCGCCTTCCATTGAGAACACTCCGTCAACGACAATGAGCTTCACTGCATTCGGATCACATTTCTGGAGTTTCTTTTCAAGGTCTTCCATGTCGTTGTGCTTGTAGTTCCAGCATGTTGCCATTGACTTGCGTCGTCCATCAACAATACTTGCATGGTCGCGGTCGTCGCAGAGTATATAGTCATTGCGGTTGCATAAACAGCCAAGCACTCCGTCGTTTACACCGAAACCTGTTGAGAACACAAGGGTTTCGTCTTTGTGAACATATTCCGACAATTCTTTTTCAAGTTGAACATGAAGGTCGAGAGTGCCATTGAGGAATCTGCTTCCAGCACATCCCGAACCATACTTGTCGAGGGCAGCTTTGCCAGCATCAATGATGCGCTGGTCGCCCGTGAGACCTGTATAAGCATTCGAACCGAACATGAGCACTTGCTGTGTGCCACCATCGGCAGTCTGCATTTCTACTTCTGTTCCCTGTTTCCCCTCAATTACTCTAAAATACGGATACAGCCCCACGCGCATTAGCTTCTGCGGCTCCTCGTATTTCATTAATCTGTCTTGTAATAGTCCCATATATTTTTGTTTACAAATTACGGTTTTACGGTTTTACGGTTTTTCGGTTTAACCCTCAACCCTCAACCATTATTACGTATATGTTTAATATTTTTCAAATAGGCTGCAAAGTTATAAAAAAAGTGTAATAAAAAAACAATTTTAATAAAAAATGTTCTATTTTGTAGAAAAAAATTACATCAGGACATTTAATTCGTCAAAAATTACATGTTTATCCAATGCTTTTATTTTTATAGTGTTTGTGCCTTTTTTCAATTCAATATCAAATGTTTTCACGGCTTGTCCGTTTAGCACATTCTGTTTCCATCCTTCAGAACGGAAGGATTCTTTCAAAGAGAATGTTTTTGAATGAGCCTCATTGCCAACTGTAACAGAAAAGCGTATGTCGCCTCTGTCGAAGCATTGTGTTGGTATCATTGCCGTTGAGATGGTGTATTTGCCGCTTTCAGGAATTTCTACCGTAAAAGTCAGTTCTTCGCCTTTTGGTACGGGGAGTGCTTTGCTTGTATGTCCGAGCATCTCAACAGGTTGTGGGTTGAAGGTGCATTTTGCATCTGATGAAGTATAGTGTGCATTGTGTAGTGTGTAGTGTGTGGTGCGGAGCGTTTGGGTTGTAGGAGCAGGTTCGCCAAAGACTGGCATTTCTTTTACGTTGCAGTTCATTATCCACTGCCATTTTCCACCAGAAAGGTGGTTGTATTTGTCAGTAAGACTGACAATTTCGTTGTGTGCTGCCAATGATTTGTCGAAATCACGGAAGTTCTCAATGCGCTTTACTGCTTGAGACGCTGCTGCACACACTGGATATTTTATGGCTGCAAAATATGCATCAGACAATCTGGAAGGAACAAGTTTTTCAATTTGACCGACTTTTCGGCTCAGTTCGGTATAGGAATTGATGAATTTGTCGCATTCTGTTTCGCTCCAATCGGGAACCGCTACTGGCGACCGTCCGTTCTTGTATAAGTCCTTGTCGAGTTCTGTCTGGCACCAGCCCATAAATTCGGGCTTGCGAAGTGAGCAAAGGCGGAAATGTTCTTCCATGATTGGAGCCAGTTGTGTGCCAATGGAATTTCCGAAATCGCGGCATAGCCATTCCTGCAAATGTGCGGAAAGGTTGTTTGCCTTGAACTGTTCGAAGTCCCATGCCATTTCAAGAAAATACTCCAGATTGTAGCTTGCTACTTTAGGGTCGTGGATGTTGACTATCCATTCTCGTCGAATGTTGTGATTCCACGCCTCACTTAATTCGTTGTAGATTAGTCCTGGTTGTGTGGTTGAAAGCCAAAGATAATCGTGTGGTCTGCCCCAATAGCTGAGATGGTAGTAAATGCCATGTCCACCGCTTCGTTGCTGCTGCAAGGAATCTGGCATACGGGTGAGATAACCGTAATTATCATCACACCACATCAGCATCACATCGTCAGGTGCTTTTAGCCCGTTTTCAAGAATGTAGAGCACTTCCTTGTAAGGAACAAACACTTGTGGTATTCGTGCCAAGGCTGGGTTGACGTATTTTGCAAGCATTTCACGTTGGTCGTTAATGACTTTCTGTAGCCATTTTGTCTGGTTTTTGATGTCTTTGCCTACGCCCTCCATATTACTATCGTGTATGCCACGCATACCAATAGTAAACAGGTTAGTGTCGAAAGATGCTGTTTTTATTCTGTTTTTCCAATATTTCTGGACTTTCTTTTTATTGGTAACATAATTGAATCTGCCAAATTTTTTCTCGTCCCACTCACCCACATTATTGCATAGCATCGGTTCACAATGAGAAGTGCCGATGACAATCCCGAATGAATCGGCTAACTCTTTAGCCTCAGGGATTTTGAAAAATGCAGTTGAACCAGGATGCATTGCTGGCCATATTGTATTTGCCCGTAAACGCAAGAGTAGTTTGAAAATTTCCCGATAGGTGTTTAGTCCTGGCTGTACTTTTGAACCTTTGTCAAAAGTCTTTGTGCTCCATTGACGGAGTGCGAAATCCTCATCATTTATAAAAACTCCACGATACTCTACACTTGCAGTGTGGTTGATGTTTAAATCATCAGGCACAGTAAGCTGTCTTTTCTTTTGTGGCGTAACATCTCCCCACCAAACCCACGGAGATATGCCAGCCATACGCGACAATTCTAAAAGTCCGTATGCCGCACCTCTGCCATTGGAGGCTTCGATGATAATCTGTTTGCCTTTTACGTAGAGATGGAAGGAATCGGATGATGGTTGATGGTTGATGGTTGATGGTTGATGGTTGATGGTTGATGGTTGAGGGATGAGGGGTGAGGGGTGAGGGAATGTTACTACGATTCTAGCATTTTTCCGCATTGCTTTGAGTGCTGGTATTCCAGTGACAAGCTTTATGTCGTCGGAAAACATTTCAAATGCTTTCTGTATTGCAGAGTTTCGGCTGTCTTCGATATAGACAGTGACAGGTGTCTTTCCATTGAACCATAGAAAGTCACCTGCCATTATGTTATGAGCAGTACAGAGCAATATGCCCCAAAGCAGGATTCTTTTATTGCATAGCATAGATTATTTCCATAATCTGTTTACCGAGGGAATCGGCTTCTTCCATTGTTGCGGCTTCACTATAGACGCGGATGATAGGTTCTGTGTTGGATTTGCGAAGATGTACCCACTTTGTAGGGAAATCCAGTTTCACTCCATCAATATCGTTGACCTGAACGTCCTTTTCAACAGAGTATTTTTCCTTTACTTTTTCGAGGATAGCATCAACGTCGGTTTCTGGTGTGAGGTCAATGCGGTTTTTAGCGATGAAATATTCTGGAAATGTCTTTCTGAGTTCGCTAACCTTCATTCCCTTGCCTGCTAATGATGTAAGGAAGAGTGCAATGCCTACCAAGGCATCACGTCCGTAGTGGAATTCAGGATAGATGACTCCACCATTACCTTCACCACCAATAATAGCATTTACTGCTTTCATCTTAGTAGTTACGTTGACTTCTCCCACCGCAGCAGCTGTGTATGTGCCACCGTGTTTTACGGTAACATCCCGCAAAGCACGTGTGGAACTGAGATTGCTGACCGTATTGCCTGGTGTCTTGGAGAGAATATAATCTGCCACGCTGACAAGTGTATATTCTTCACCGAACATAACTCCGTTTTCTGAGATAAACGCCAGACGGTCAACGTCAGGGTCAACCACAATACCAATATCATATTTGCCACTCTTCATTTCTTCAATGATGCCAGATAGATTCTTTTCCAATGGCTCTGGATTATGAGCAAAATCGCCTGTACATTCTTGATTGAGGAATGTAGCATTCTCAACACCAATGGCTTTGAAGAATTTTGGAAGTATAATGCCACCAACGGAATTAATGGTATCGACACAGACTTTGAAGTTCGCTTTTCTGATAGCGTCAACATCAACAAGTTTTAATGCTTTTACGCTTTCAATATGCTTGTCATCGAAGGAGTCGTCTTTTATGTATTGTCCTAATTCGTCAACTTCTGCATAAACGAAATCTTCTTTTGCTGCATATTCGAGTACTTTTGCGCCATCGGCAGCAGTAAGAAATTCTCCTTCGGCATTGAGGAGTTTTAGTGCATTCCAATGACGAGGGTTGTGGGAAGCCGTGATGATGATGCCGCCATCGGCTCTACTCATGCTGACAGCCAACTCGGTTGTTGGTGTAGTGGCATAGCCAATGTCTCTGACATCGAAACCACATCCCATGAGAGTTCCGCATACAATGCTGCGTACCATCTCGCCTGAGATTCTTCCATCACGACCAACTACGATAGTCCCACGCTGACCTATGGATTTTCTTGACTCATTGATAAATTTTGCATAAGCAGTAGTAAACTTGACGATATCCAAAGGATTTAATGTATCGCCAGTGGCACCACCGATTGTGCCACGAATGCCTGATATTGATTTGATAAGACTCATAGTTATTTACGGTTTTGCGGTTATACGGTTTTGCGGTTATACGGTTTTGCGGTTTAAACTCAGTAGTTAAGGAGCTAAGAAGTTAAGGAGTTAAGACTGAAGGAAAGGGCTTAAAGTCTCTCCTTTAGGGGGAGATTTAGAGGAGGCTCACTTTAATTTCGTTGATAATAGATGGTGTAGAAAAATGGTATCACGTTTGCGCTGGCGGTTGCTGTGCCTTGATCGGCAGGGACAATCATATTTATCTTAGCAATTTCGTCTTCTGATGTATTCTGACGTCCAATGTTTATGTATGAAAGTGGTACCAGCCAGCTTGAAGGCACGGATGCACCGTATGCCTGATACATCAGCCCTGAAGTGAAGTTGCCTGTAAATATGCCTGACTTGTTCACCACCGACATACGGTCGGGTATGTATGAGGCCGACAAGCTGATGTTGGTGAAGTAGAGAGAGTCACCGAAAACGCTCCATTCTGTGAAGCGGCAAAGCAGTTCGGCAGATTCCCCGTTTTTCAGTTTTTCGCCAGCACCAATACGCTCTATCTGCATATAAATACCTGTGTTGTCAAACAAAACATACTCATTCTTGGAAAAGTCAGTCATATTGCCTTGGTTTTTAAACTGGTCTTGACTAATGGCTTTTATGTTATGCGAAGCAATGAATGTTTTGATAGCATCATTCTGTCTGTTTTTCTTGTCGGCATACGTTTCTTCGCTTGAGCACGAAATCAATGCCAGCGACACCAATAGTACTATGAATACACAATAAATAAAACACTTTTTCATACTTATATCAATTCGTTTTCAAAATCCATAATTGCCTGTTCGGCTATTTTTTCAGCTTCCTGAATGGAGCAAAATAATTTTCCGCCTGATGCGTTTAAATGTCCTCCGCCATTGAAAAACTTGGCACAGAGTTTGTTGCATGGTACATCATCAATGCTGCGCACACTCACCCATACAAGATTGTCCTTTTGTGAGTCTTCTCGTAGTGAAATGGACAATTTATGCCCTTTCATTTGCAAAGGTATGTTTACCAGTCCCTCCGCATCACCTTTGATGAAGTGAAAACGTTCCAACTCTTCTCTACTGATTGAAAAATATGATGCGTGAAGTTTGCGAAACACTTTTAATTTCCTGTGCAACACGTAGCCATACATCCGCATTCTGTTCAAGCTGAATGTGTTATATACAAGACGGTTGATTTTTGCCTTATCCACACCTTTGTTCAGCAGTTCAGCAACTATATTGAAAGTGTCAGGACCAGCATTTTGGTACTCGAAAGCACCAGTGTCGGTCATCATTCCCGTGAAAATAGGAATGTGGAAAAAGCGGTCCATCTTCTCAAAGTCACCAGCCTGCCAGACGAGTTTGAATACCAGTTCGCTTGTTGAACTGGCTTCTGACTTGGAAATCACTACATCAGCCTTTAGTGTAGGGTCGAGGTGGTGGTCGATGTGGATTAGATGCCCCTGGTAATCACGTAGCAATTGTTCCATTGAAGCAACACGACTGTATTCGTTAAAATCCAAACACACTACAAGGTCGGCTTCAGTAAACAGTTCTTTTATCTCGTCAGGCTTCTTGTCGTAGCGCAAAATGGTGCTTGCTTTTGGTATCCATTGGATGAAATCTGGATAAGCATCTGGCAACACGTTGGAGATTGTCGCATCGGAAATTTCCTCTGCCCAACGAGCGAATCCTAACATTGAGCCTAATGCATCACCATCAGGGTTCTGATGAGCCAGTATCAAAATCCGTGTTGCACCCTTCACCAACGTGCGGATTCTTTCTATTTCTTGTTGTGTTGCTATTTCTTTCATTAAAGGTGTGTTCTACAAATTATAAAATGATATGAACTCTTATGGTAGCCTTCGTTTTGGATGCTTTCAGTTTATTTTTGGCATCTTCCTCTGCTTAAATCAATTGCATAGTAAACTATGCGCTTGCTTTAACCAAAAAAATCTGCTCAAAAATAATTCTGAAATCATCTCAATATAATTTATAGAGCCCACCTAAAACAGTTTTTCCGGATAGATGCCCTCTTCAACCAGTTTGGCAATTTTTGCCACTACGTCAGGACGGTCGGCAGCGTATGTAACACCAAACCATGTGGCAGTAGTGTCGAGTACTTCAACGGTTGCTGTTCCATCGTTTATGAGTTTGTTGACCATCAGAGGAATGAAATATTCCGACTTGATATTTTCCATGACACCTGGAGAGGCAAGCCATTCCTTGAAATACTGTTCGCTGTATTCAAAGTAATCTGGTGTGAATCCCCATACATTCATTGATACAGGTGTATTGTCGGCAATTTCAACCCATTCACCTTGTTCATCCTTGTAGCATACCGGACCATTGTGGCGTTCAATTTCAGTGCGCTCCACAACTGTGGTCAGATGACGTTTTTCATCGGTAGAGCAAACGCCACGGGCAACAGTACCATTTTCACTCAAAGTGTTGCCCACTCTGTATCCCACCATTGAATAGGTGTTTTTGCTGTTTTCAGGAAGTGAGGAAAGGAATTTCCCCATTACCATGAAAGCATCACGATTATAGAAATCATCGCAGTTTATGACACAGAAAGGTTCTTTCACAACGTCTTTTGCCATCAGCACAGCATGGTTTGTACCCCAAGGTTTTGTACGACCTTCAGGAACTGTGAATCCTTCAGGGAGGTTGTCAATACTTTGGAACACTACTTCAGCAGGAATGTGTCCTTCGTATTTTGCAAGAACTTTTGTGCGGAATTCATCCTCAAAGTCTTTGCGTATGATAAAAACGATTTTGCCAAAACCAGCCTGAATAGCATCATAGATGGAATAATCCATGATAGTTTCACCATTAGGTCCCAGTCCGTCGAGCTGTTTCAGTCCACCATAACGGCTTCCCATTCCAGCAGCTAATAATAATAATGTAGGTTTCATATTCTTTTTATGTTAATCGTTGAGGTTTATGTTAATCGTTGAGGATGAGCATTGCATCACCATAGCATCCAAATTTAAAATTATTCTCTAAAGCGATTCTGTATGCTTCGCAAATCAGTTCAAATCCTCCAAATGCGCATTCCATCATGAGCATAGGCGAAAGTGGATGATAGAAATTACCAATCATGCAGTTTGCTAAAGAGGTATTATAAGGAGGGAATATGAATTTGCTTGTCCATCCCTGATATGGCTTGAGTTTTCCGTCAGTACCTACTGTTGCTTCCATCGTGCGCCATGTGTTAGTACCTACGGCTATAATCTTTTTGCCAGCGGCCTTTGCCTTGTTGATAATGTCGCAAGCCTCATTTGTGACTTGAATCTGTTCGCTTTCAGGTTTATGTTTCGACAAATCTTCCACATCAATAATATTATAGCATGCCAAAGAAATGTGCATTGTTACGAATGCCATATTGATGTCCCTGATTTCCATACGTTTCAGCATTTCGCGCGAAAAATGGAATCCGCTTTCAGGTGCAGTGACAGCCCCTAAATTCTTTGCAAACAGGCATTGGTAGTCTTCCAAATCATTTGGAGTGACATCGCGTCTTGCTTTCAGGTATTCTGGAATAGGTGCAGAGCCTGCTTTGTATAAAACCTGTTTGAATTCTTCATGGCTGCAGTCGTATAAAAAACGCAACGTGCGACCACGGCTGGTGGTATTGTCAACCACCTCTGCCACCAATCCGCTATCGTCCCTGAAAAATAGTTTGTTGCCGATTCGGATTTTGCGTGCGGGATCCACAAGCGCATCCCACAAATGCATTTCTTCGCTAAGTTCACGCAATACGAATACTTCTATTATTGAATCGGTCTTTTCCTTATTAGCATATACTCTGGCAGGGAAGACTTTCGTGTCGTTGAACACAAAAGTATCGCCCTCGTTAAAGTAATCGAGCACATTACGGAAGTCCAGATACTCTTTCTTCTTTTTGTTCGAGCCGTTTTTTGGTCTTCCTTTTGAGTCACGCTTGAAAATGTCGATGGTGCCTGATTTCTTGTGGACTACCATCAGTTTACATTCATCACGATGCATTGGTGGTGCCAATGCAATGTCTTCATCTGCTAATTTGAAAAAATTAAAATCTGATAATCGCATATTTTTATTGTTGTAATCCTTCTATTTCCTGACTGTCCAACCATGGCTGAAATTCGTCAAACGTGAGGCAGTCGTCAAGGGTGAAATCACCCACTCGTGTGCGGCATAGTGCTGTGAGGTATGCACCACTGTCCAATGCCTGACCGATGTCGCGAGCCAATGCTCTGATGTATGTCCCTTTGCTGCATACCACCCGAATGGACATTTGCATTTTCTCTGCATCGAAATCTGTAAGTTCTATCTCGTCAATGATAAGTTTCTTTGCTTCAAGTTTCAGTTCCTTACCTTTTCTTGCCAGTTTATATGCTGGCTTGCCTCCAACCTTGCAGGCAGAAAAATCAGGTGGAACTTGTTCTATTTCGCCAATGAATTTTGACAGAGTGCTTTCTATCAGTTCTCTTGTTATGTGTTCAGTAGGGTAGGTGGCATCTACAGGATGTTCCATGTCGAAACTGGCTGTTGTGGCACCAAGTTGCAAAGTTGCTGTGTATTCCTTGCTCTTTCCCTGAAATTCCTCGATGCGTTTTGTTGCTTTGCCAGTGCAGAGTATAAGCACACCTGTTGCTAATGGGTCTAATGTGCCTGCATGACCTATTTTCAGCCTTTTCACACCAAGTTTCTTGGATAGCCTTGTACGTGCAAAAGCCACAGTCCCAAAACTGGACATTCTATATGGCTTGTTGAGACATACCACCTCACCTTTAAAGAAATTCATTAGGTATTACAGTTATGGGTTATGAGTTGACGACTGATGGTTAAATTGTAAATTCACTAAATAGGACTCGGAGCTTTGCTCGCCTGAGCACCTATGGAGCGCAAGAAATAAATTGTAAATAGTAAATTGTAAATCCGTAAATTCCTGCTTGGGAGATTAGAAAATCAGAAGTACAACACCTACAAGTGCACAATATGCAGCAAAATAGATGAGCTTGCCTTTTTTGACGATATTTATCATCCATTTGCAAGCAATGCATCCTGAAATAAAGGCAGAAACAAAGCCTATTACCAAGGCAGAAACCGATATGCTGCCAAATACGGATGCTACTCCTTCCGACAGCATGTCTTTTATGTCGAGCAATGCTTCACCAAGAATAGGGGGTATCACCATTAGGAATGAGAACTGAGCCAGTTTTTCCTTATTGTTTCCCAAAATAAGTCCTGTGGCAATAGTGCTGCCAGAGCGTGAAAGACCAGGCATTACGGCTATTGCTTGTGCAATACCGATGATAAAGGCATCTTTCAGCGAAATGTCTTCTTTCTGTCGAGGCTTTGCCAGGAATGAGAATGTGAGCAGAAATGCTGTAACCAGTAGCATTGAGCCTACAATAGCCAGCCCACTGCCAAATATCTCTTCAACGTAATCTTTGAAAAACAACCCTACTATTCCTACAGGAATCATCGACACAAGAATGTTAAGGGCGTATTTGTGTTCTGGATTCAGTCGAGATACAGCCGAATTCCCTTGTACGCTTCCACGGTTTCTGTCATCATACTTTAGCAGACCTTTTATCAACCATGCAATCTCTTTCCAAAGTATCACAATCGTACTGAGCACCGTTGCAACATGCACGGCAACAGTATAAGCCAGATTCTCTTCGCCTTCTAAGCCAAAGAAATGCGATGCAATTGTGAGATGACCGCTACTGCTGACAGGAAGATACTCCGTAAGACCCTGAATCAGTCCTAACAATAATGCTTGTAAATCACTCATTATTCTTTATCTTTAGGTTTGCGTAGAACGGCAAAAATCATTGATACAAATCCCACCAGACACACTATCGGAGCAACTTTTATGCGCATAGGGCTAAAGATGTCTGCGTTATACGCCTCTTCTGTTGACCCACTACCAGTCATTAGGATAAATCCAATAATCACTACAATCATCCCTATAGCGAGAAGAATGAAGTTAATCTTGTCAAAAGCCAAATTCTTTTTGTCCATAAATTATTTATTTACGATTTACGATTTACTATTCACTATTTACTATTTACTATTTACAATTTATTTACGATTTTTGTAATTTAACGATTTAATTCAAGTCATAACCCTGAAAGGGTGCAATAACATAGGATAGGGTGAAACCGACGACAAACCGAATGCAATGAAGCTTGCTTCAATTGCTGAGGTGCGAAGGAGGAAAAGCCATGAAATGGATTAACCCTATCATTAGGATGTTATCTCCCATTCAAGCCCTGTAAGGGCGACATAATTTCGTAATCTCCAACTCAATATGAAATTATTTCGTACCTACGGCACTTTGATTAGTGGTAAATCTCAATACACAGGGTTAAAACCCTGTGCTATGTTATTACGCACCTTCGGCGCTGAGATACTGTATGTTAACTTAACTCCACAATTTACAATTTACTATTTACTACTTACTACAACCTACAACCTATAACCCATAACCTACCTTAATATTTATACAAATCGCCTGCTTTCATTTTCAGGAAACGGTTCACAGAAAAATATCCGCATAAAAGTGAAATTATCAGTCCTAATAAAATCACAGTCATGCAGACAATCAATATAAGATTAGCATCCACTAATGAACTCATTTCTGGTTCAAAATTTATCAAAGCGAAAATACAGCCTATTACCGCTGCACATGCTATTACCGACGATAAGACACCAACCAGCAACATCTTCCACATGAATGGTTTGCGAATGAACCGGTATGATGCACCAACGAGTTTCATTGTGTGAATCTTGAAACGCTGGGAATAGAATCCCAAGCGTATGGCATTATTTATCAGGGAAATCGAGATAATCAGGAATACGAGTGCTAAGACAAGGAGTATGGCACTTATTCTGTGTACATTCTTGTTAATCTTTGCAATAAGATCCTTCTGATAAACAATCTCAGTTACAATCTTTGAGCCAAGCCACTCCTTTTCAAGTTTTTTCAATGAGTCAGGGTTGGTATAGTCTGCTTTCATTGTCAGTTCAATCGAAGCAATAAATGGATTTTCATCAAGAAATTCCATCGGGTCAATACCAATCTGTTTCGATTGCTCACG
>JAZLEX010000152.1:0-2600 GCA_045615485.1 Prevotella sp. | reverse complement strand
ATATAAAAATTTACGAAAATTCACGTCTAATTTACGGAAATTCGCGTTTAAAAAGAACTTCTAATAATCAAGCGCTTACACGTTTGTTTTATAGAAGTCAAACGCCGAATTTCAACATGATTTGCCTCTCGGCTCAGTAATGATTTCTATCAGGCCCAGTAATGGTAGATGCCCGACTCAATAGTGCCAGATGCGAACGTCAGTAGTAGAGGCCGGCATCATCTGCGGTACAACAACCGAGAAAACAAAAATGGAGTTCAACCTACTACCTATATCAGGACAGGACAAGAAAAAACACAGGCGTAGTAGGTTGGGCGCGGAAAATTGAGAACCGATAACAAAAATTCATTCTTCATTCTTCATTTTTTTACTACCTTTCGCTTGCTATGCTTGCGCAAGTTAGGATGCACCTCGGAAATATCGTGCAAACCGAATGCAGAACTAAGTTTACTTAAGTTATGCTAAGGAGCAGCCGATATTGCAGAAACTGAAATAAAAACAAATTCGCCGTTTTGTTTTGTATTTCACTCGGTTTTCACTAACTTTGCAAAGTGGATTGCGGAAATGTCCACAGGCGTCGGACGATTCAGCACACACGGTGACGAACCGCAAGGGGAGTCAGAACAAACAAAGAAATCATTGTCTAACAAACAAAACATTTATAACAAACAGAGATTACAGTAAAAAATACATAATAACAACATAGCAACATCGGCTATCATTGTGGTCGTCAAAGAATCGAAGCGTCGGAAACTTACTTTTCTATGATACAAGCCACAGACAAAGATTGCACAAGCTGAACTCAGAGTAAATTTGTTTACTATGCTGAGGCGCAGCCAATCTTCGTAGAACAATGATGGTGGGGTTATTCGTATTGGTTGATGCCAAAGGAATTATACCCATCCTACTGGATAAAGATAGAACGATGCCTTGCACCCTCCCAGGGTGTGGGCATTATTCTTATTCAGTAGGGAGGTCATAGAACGATTCCGACGCTTCAGCCTCAGACGACCATAAGAAGAAGTTCACACTCTTTTTTGTGTCCGTACGTCACAGCATATCCCGCATAGCCATAGATTGATAAGATAGTTTTGCCTGTTGCTAAACCAATCTTATTTAATACTATGTCTAAGATATTCGACAACAGCACGGAAGACAAAAAATTCAAACGAGTGCTTAAAGATGTAATTGCAGAAGATGGAGTGAAACGCATTGATATGTGCGTTGGTTACTTCAATCTTCGTGGTTGGAACTTTGTTGCCGACGAGGTGGACAACCTTGAAGGTGCATACGTTGATGAGGAAGCAGGTCGCAAGTTGCGTACCGCTCGTCTGTTAATTGGTATGTATCAGGCTCCTGAAGAAATCATTCGTCGCCAGTATAGCAAACCTTTCTTCCCTGATGCTGACTATGTTCAGAAGTGCAAGCGCAAGATAGCAGAGGACTTCCGCCGTCAATTGCTGATAGGCAAGACCACCAAGCAGGATGAGGGCACCCTTCGCGTCCTTGTCCGTCAGTTGGAAGAGAACAAGCTTGCCGTGAAGCTTTATCTGAAGGAATCACTCCATGCCAAGCTCTATCTGGCATACAATCCCAACAGCAACTTCAAGAAAATATTCTCCTTCATGGGTAGCAGCAACCTTACCTATAGCGGACTTACAGGTAATGGTGAGCTGAACATTGAAGTGGATGATACAAACAATGATGCCTACCTTGCCCAATGGTTCAACGACCGTTGGGACGATAAGTTTGCCGTCGACATTACCGAGGAGCTGATTGATGTCATCAACAACAGTTGGGCTTCCGTAAAGGAGATCTCTCCATACCACATCTACCTGAAGACTGCCTACATGCTTTCGCAAGATGCACGTACAGGTATGGCAGAATACACTCTACCTCCTATGTTCAAGAAAGACCTCTTTGAGTTTCAGGAAACAGCCGTGAAGATTGCAGCCAAGCACTTGAACAATGACAAACGGGGTGGTGCGATGATTGGCGACGTAGTAGGTTTGGGTAAGACCATTACTGCCTGTGCCATCGCCAAAGTATTCGAACAGCAGTATTATGCCTCAACCTTGATCATCTGTCCTGCCAACCTTCAAGAGATGTGGCACAAATACATTAATAACTACGACTTGAAAGCTGATGTCACCTCTATGCAGAAGCGGCTCGATATCGAGAACATGAAATACTACAAGCTGGTCATCATTGATGAGAGTCACAACCTGCGCAACTCTGAGGGGGCACGCTACCACAACATCAAAGACCTTATTCAATCCATGGATTGCAAGGTGCTGCTGCTTACTGCTACACCTTATAACAAAGACTTTACCGACCTTGGCAACCAGCTTAAACTCTTCCTCGACCCAGATATGGATTTAGGTATTCGTCCTGAGCAGTACATCGGTGCTATTGGTGGTGAACGCCAGTTCCTGATGAAGCACAATGAGGTATTCATTCGTAGTGTCCGTGCCTTTGAGCAGAGCGATAAGGCAGAAGACTGGCGTGACCTGATGAAACTCTTCCTCGTTCGCCGTACGCGCACCTTCATCAAGGAGAACTATGCCGAAACGGATCCTGAGAACGGACGCAAGTACCTT
>JAZLEX010000151.1:0-22322 GCA_045615485.1 Prevotella sp. | reverse complement strand
ACGCCCGTGTATGTGGCAGGATTGCTACGGCTGCTCTTGCCTATTGGGTTTTGATCCACGAATTCCACCTGCCTTATGGCAGAGACGTTACCAGAAATGGATGTATGCTCGCCTGGCATGTCGGCAACTTCATCCATGCGTCTTTTGAGGGCAGGGTAGAGGATTCCTCTTATTAGGGATGACTTACCAGAACCTGATACTCCTGTAACCACTGTCATGACATTCAGGGGTATCTGGACATCGATGTTTTTCAGATTGTTCATCCTGGCTCCATTGATGCTGATAAAACTATTCCATGCTCTGCGTGATTGCGGCACAGGAATGCTTTGTTTGCCAGTGAGATAGGCGAGGGTGAGGGAGGCTGGGTGAGGGGTGAGAGGTGAGGGGTGAGGGGTGAGGGTGCCTTGAAAGACCACCTGACCACCATGGATACCAGCATTGGGACCGATGTCAATGATATGGTCGGCAGCACGGATTATTTCTTCATCGTGCTCTACCACAACGACGGTATTGCCTATGGCTGTGAGTTCACGGATTACTCTGATCAGTCGTTCGGTGTCGCGTGAATGCAGACCTATGCTTGGTTCATCGAGGATGTAGAGTGAGCCAACCAGACTGCTTCCGAGTGATGTTGTGAGGTTGATGCGCTGACTTTCTCCGCCAGAGAGTGTATTGCTGGCACGGTTCAGGGTGAGATAACCTAATCCGACATCGAGCAAGAACTGCAGACGATGAGAGATTTCTGTAAGAAGTCGTTTGCTAATCTGGTATTCTGTTTCGGTGAGAAATTCAGCTGGCAGTTTGTCAACCCATTGTTTCAAGTCGGTGAGCTGCATGCCCGATAGTTCGGTGATGCTGCGCTTGCCGACTTTTACGTATTGGACTTCAGGTTTCAGCCTTGTTCCATGGCATGATGGACAGACGGTTTTCCCTCTGAAACGTGCAAGCATGACACGATACTGAATCTTGTATTGATTTTCTTTGATGAACTCAAAGAAGCGGTCGATAGAGGGAAACCACAGACAGCTATCGCCGTTTGCCTTGCAAGATGTGCCTGCTGGACCGTGCCACAGATAATCTTTCTGTTCCTGTGTAAGTGAGTAGTATGGAGTGAAAATAGGGAAGTTGACTTCTGCTGCACGATGTATGAATTCGTTTTGCCATTGTGACATTTTCTCACCTCGCCAGCAGGTCACAGCATTTTCGTAGATGCTGAGTGATGTGTCGGGAATGACGGCATGTTCGTCGATACCTATAACATTGCCAAATCCTTCACATTCAGGGCATGCACCAAGTGGAGAGTTGAATGAAAACATGTTTTCGTTTGGTTCCTCGAAAGCGATGCCATCAGCTTCGTAGCGCATTGAGAAATCAGTTGCCAGATTATCGGCAACGAACTTTATGCGACATTCACCATGTCCTTCATAATAGGCTGTCTCGCATGAGTCTGTGACACGCGACAGCCAGTCGTCAGTATTGTTGACAGAGAGACGGTCAACAACGAGATAATGGTCATCGAAATGGGTGTAGCCTTGCATTCTTAGTGCCTCTACCTGCTCTTCGAATGTTCTGCCTTCAGAGACAACTATTGGAGCCTCTATCATGAAACGTTCGCCCATTTGGTGTTGGCTAATATGTTTTATAACGTCTTCGACAGAATGTTTTTTTACTTCCGTGCCACTGATGGGGGAATAAGTTTTGCCGATGCGTGCAAACAGCAGTTTGAGATATTCATAGATTTCGGTAGATGTTCCGACTGTGGAGCGTGGGTTTCTGCTGATTGTCTTTTGCTCGATGGCAATAGCTGGTGGAAGTCCGATGATATAGTCGCATTCGGGTTTCTTCATCTTGCCAAGAAACTGGCGAGCATAGCTGGAAAGGCTCTCGACATAACGGCGTTGTCCTTCAGCATAGAGTGTGTCGAAAGCCAAAGAAGACTTTCCACTGCCACTGACACCAGTAATGACAATGAATTTGCCTCTCGGAATTTTCAGAGAGATGTTTTTCAGGTTGTTGACCCTGACATTTTTGAGTTCTATATAAGATTTATTGTTTTGCAAAATGTAAATGGAGGTTTTACGGTTATGCGGTTTTACGGTTATACGGTTATATGGTTGTGCGGTTATACGGTTGTGCGGTTTTTTATTATCTATATTGTATATTCTGATAGCCAACGAGTTTCCATGTGCGGTCGGCATTGCCACGGTAATAGACTAATGCCTGATAGCGGTTTTCGGTTTCGTAGAAATTGCCTTGCGATGGTAATGGTCTGGCGTTTCCATGTGAATCAATGTATAATACCTGATAGTTGTAGTAGCCTTGTTTTTGGAGTACCGTTGCTTCGTAACATTGTTCGCGGAGGTTGTATTGCATCAGATATTCATCGGTGAACTGGTCGTTCGTCCATGCTCCATTCAAATACACTTTGCCTGGAGCCTGATTGGGTGATTGGATTTTGTAATGCACAAATTCATAGTCGCATTCACGACTGTTTATCTCGTCGCCATTGCGTATGAGGAAGGCTCCATCGGCATCTTCGTCATAGACGTAATGGCGTTTTTCTTCGACAGGGAAAAGGAATGTATGGTAATAGTCTTTTATCTGTTGACGATAATCGATATTCAGTGTCAGTCTGTGGGCATCGAGCATCTCAAATTTGCAATATTCGTTGCCGCTATCGAAAATCAGATTACGATTGTGAGTCCATGTGAGCTTGTCGCGCTGTTTATAGTTTGGCTTTATGCCACATATAGCATTATCCCAACGGCCATTCTGCATTACGACAGTATAGATTTGATTGTCGGGGTCGGTGACTCGTACAGAGTTATAGTTCACATTGATGTCAATTTGCTGATGTGAGAGATTAATGTCGATATCAGTATTGCTGTCGGCAGTCATCGAAACGCTCATTTTCGGTTCGACTATCATAAAACAGGCTGAAAGAATCTTTGCGTCGTCATCGTCCTCGTCATAAACAGTGAGTCTGTAGTTGCCGCTTATTTTGGGTGAACAGTTGTCGTTTGGGAATGTGATACAATAATTGTTATAGAGCACCGTGGTGTTGAGGCTTTGTATAGGTTCATCTTCTATAGTATTGCCATTGAATCCATTGAGATAGTCGCTTTCAAAGATTTCCTCTGACTTGCTCCAGTCCGCTTCACAATGTTCAATTCGATAGACATAGCGATGATAGGAATGTGTCATGTCATCGAAAAAGATATAGATTCTGCTGTCGCTGCCTAATTTCATGACAGGAATATTCATCCAGTCGTCATCGACCATGACTTGCAAGGTTTTTATTCTGTCGTTGAAAATCTCGTTTCTCTGTGCAGAGATTCTACAGAAAAAAACAGTAAGTAGCAGTGATATAATAAAAATCTTTTTCATGATTTTACACTGAGTCTGTGGAGGGGGTTAGTTTTCTGAATCGAATAATGGAATGAATCGCATTTGTGCGGCTATAGCCCGTTGCCGTCGGAGCATATAGGAACTTGGTTCTTTGCTGCTGAACTTACGAGGATTTGGTAATGTAGCAGCAATGAGAGCACAGTCAGAGCGGGAAAGTTCGCTGGCATCGCAATTGAAATGCTGTTCTGCCACAGCCTGTACTCCGTATATACCTTCGCCCATTTCAATGCTATTGAGATAGACTTGCATGATTCTCTCTTTTCCCCAGATTAGTTCGATGAGAACAGTGAAATAGGACTCGAATCCTTTTCTAATCCAGCGTTGCACCATAGAGTTGCCTGGCCAGAGAAATACATTTTTGGCAGTTTGCTGGGTGATGGTTGATGCGCCTCTGACTTTAGTGGGTTTGCCATCTGCTGTCTTATGGCGTTTGTTGTATTCCGCAGCTTGTTCGATGGCATCGAAGTCAAAACCATGATGTTTCATGAACCGCTGGTCTTCGCTTGCTATCACTGCCACAGGCATGTATTTTGACATATCATCAAGTTCTATCCAGGTGTGGTGCCAAAATATGCTACGTTCGGTGCCGATGTTGTCGATGGCACGAATAAACATTAAAGGAGTGAAATAAACAGGCAAAAACTTGTAGATAACAACAACAAGGATTGTAGAACCGAAGAACAGTCCTACAATCCATCGTATGATTTTTTTTAGCAAAAACATACCAAAAAAAGTACGGTTCAGAATGTGTTATTGCAATGTACCTGCATTTGCACTATTTACCATTGCAGTGCTTGCATATAGATAAACTTCTACACGGCGGTTTTTCTGACGACCGTCGGCTGTTGAGTTGTCGGCTATTGGTGCTGTCTGGCCAAAACCTTTAGTGGCAGTAATCTGACTTGGGTTTACTCCACATTGCATAAGATATGATTTTACACTTTCAGCACGGTCTTGTGAGAGTATGAGATTGAGTTCTTTACTCTGCTCTGCTGATTTGCCAGTAAATCCAGTATTGTCGGTATGACCATAGATTGCTATATCGCAGTTGTTGTTGCGGTTGAGCACTTGTGCAAACTGACTCAGGTCGTTTTTAATTGCAATGTTAAGGTCGGATTTTCCTGTCTTGAAAAGTAATCCTGAATCGAAACTAACCTTAACAGCATCAAGACCATTTGAGTCCTGGACTTTTTCGACTTTGACATTGTTGACTGCAGCTGCTTCGGCAGCAACTTTATCCATGTGCTTGCCAATTAATGCACCAGCACCTGTACCTACTGCTGTCCCAAGAACTGCACCAAGGGCAGTATTACCAGCCCATGCACCAATTAATGTACCAAGTGCCGCACCACCTGCAGCACCTATACCAGCACCTTTCTGAAGGTTGTTGCATCCAGCAAATACCATTGCCAGACATAATCCAAAAGTAAAAATTTTAAACTTTTTCATGTTTTGTGTTTTTAAAATATGGTTATTAAATATATTATTTTTTCATTGCGTAGAGTGCAGCTCCCATTGCTGTGCGGAACTGTGAGTTCTGTTGTATATGGAACTTTACTCCATACAGTTTTTCCAATTCAGGAAATACTGTTTTGCATTGTGGCAGGAGTGTGAGGTTTCCTATTAGCACAATATCTTTTATGTTTGTGTTGAGTGATGCAAATATTGCTCCACTACCAATGCTTTGTAGTACAAGATGGATTATGCCAGCAGCAAGATCCTCTTGATTGGCATTTGCCTGTGCTTTGGCAAATAGTGATGCAGTGGCATCCATTGGTAGATTAGGTAATGGTTTAGGACTGATATCCCCAATTAGCAAATCAATTTTGGAGAGTTCGCCATGTTTTGACATTTCCGATACCTCTTTTATATTATCGGTCTTGAGCATCACTCGTGCCAATCCCTGCAGAGCACCTCCACCAATTCCAAAACCACCGAGGTGAGTAATCTCGTCACCACTTTTTTTAATATAGGTAGTACCTGTACCCATATTGACTACAATCATATCTTCCAGGCTTGACTTGTAACTTGCTCCAAAAGCATCAGCGATATATTCATCAACTTTTTCGGTTGTGCAATCATATATTGTGCCATTGACATATTCCGCTCCGACACCAGTAATCATTACTTTTTCTATATCCTTAAGCGTGATTTTGTTGTCGAAAAGGAATTTTCCGAATGCGCCATATAATGACGATATAGGGTCGGTGGCTTTTATTCTTATTGGTGAGAGCAAAATCTTGCCCCTGAATCCTACGATTTTTGTAGTGCTGATGCCTACATCTAGTCCGATTATTATTTTGTTCATAGTTATGCGGTTTTACGATTATTCGATTATTCGATTATTCGGTTATCGTTATCGTTATCGTTGTTCAGACTATCAGAAATTTCAACTTGTCTGATTTTTTGTCGTAATCAACTTTTATTTTTGTACCCTTTTCGATTTCCTCGTTTACTACCATTTCAGACAGTCCGTCTTCAATGTATGTCTGTAATGCACGTTTCAACGGACGGGCTCCATATTGAATATCGTAACCTTTCTCTGCAAGAAAATCTTTTGCTTTTTGCGAAACTTCCATTGAATAACCCATCACTGATATGCGTTTTGATAATGATGTCAGTTCCAGATCAACAATCTTCCTCAAGGCATCTTTATCTAATTGGTCGAAAGTGATAATTTCATCCAAACGATTCAGAAATTCTGGTGAGAATTGCTTTTCGAGTGATTTGCGAATTACTCCACGAGCATATTCCTTATCATCTTCGTTGAGCATGTATCCATGCGACAAGCTGCCAGCATTGAAACCTATTCCTCTGCCAAAATCTTTCAACTGGCGTGTACCAACATTACTGGTCATTATGATTACCGTGTTGCGGAAATCAATATTACGCCCTGAACCATCGGTAAGCTTACCTTCATCGAGCACTTGCAGTAGTAAGTTGAACACATTGCCATGCGCTTTTTCTATTTCATCGAGCAATATAATAGAATAAGGATGGCGGCGCACTTTTTCTGTCAATTCACCGCTTTCTTCGTAGCCAACATATCCTGGAGGTGAACCAATAAGTCGGGAAATATTGAAACTTTCGGAATATTCATTCATATTGATTCTTATCAATGCTTCGCTTGTCCCGAACATATATTCTGCTAATTTCTTAGCAAGATAGGTTTTTCCCACACCAGTAGGACCCAGAAACATGAACACACCAATCGGACGATTAGGCTCTTTGAATCCGAGACGATTGCGCTGGATGCTCTTCACTAAAGTGTCGATGGCTTTGTCCTGTGCGACAACATCGTGCATAAGATTTTCGCGTATTCCTTTTATGCGGATTGTTTCGGTCTGAACCATTCGCTGTACAGGAACACCACTCATCTTTGATACCACATCGGCAACATCATTGGCAGAGATAGTCTTTGCTTCGATATTCTTTCCTTTTAGCCATTCATCCTGCATTTGTGACAACTCATTTTCATATTTCACTTCAGTCTCACGCCATTCAGCAGCCATTTCATAGTTTTGATCTGCAACCGCTGATTCTTTTTTATTGCGTGCTTCCTGTATCTGCCGTTCCTTTTCTGCCATTTCAGGTGGTGTCTCGGCATTTGAGAGATGGATTTTTGACCCAACTTCATCCATCGCATCTATAGCCTTGTCGGGGAATGCTCGGTCGGAAATGTAGCGGTCTGTGAGACTGACGCATGCTTCAAGTGCTGCGTCGGTGTATTTTACATGGTGATAATTCTCGTAGTACTCTTTGATGTTTTTCAGAATTTGTAGTGTTTCTTCAGTCGTATTTGGCTCAACAAGCACTTTCTGGAAACGGCGTTCCAAAGCACCATCTTTCTCGATAGACTTGCGATATTCATCAAGAGTCGTAGCACCGATACACTGTATCAGTCCACGAGCCAAGGCGGGTTTCAGTATGTTGGCGGCATCCATACCACCAGACACATTGCCAGCACCTATTATTGTATGCAGTTCATCAATGAAAACTATGATATCCTCGTTTTCTTCAAGTTCATTTATCAATTGATGAATACGTTCTTCAAACTGTCCGCGGTATTTTGTTCCAGCAACAATGGCGCTGAGGTCGAGACTATAGATTTTCTTGTTGAATAATACTGGCGAGGTGCTTTTGCTTGCAATGCGTTGAGCCAATCCTTCAACTATTGCACTCTTGCCGACACCTGGTTCTCCGATGAGTACAGGATTGTTCTTTTTTCTGCGGCAGAGAATTTCCATCACACGTTCTATCTCCCGATTACGCCCCACAACTTTATCGATTTCGTTTTCGTATGCTTTCCCTGTCAGGTCAACACCGAAACGGTCGAGCATAGGAGTCTTACTCTTTGCGGTTTTGCGGTTTTGCGGTTTTACGGTTATACGGTTATCGTTTTCGTTATCGTTTTCGTTCTCCAATTCCTCATCATCAGTGAGTCCCATTCCATTCAGGAAATCAAAGAAATCCTGCTCATAAATGTTGTTCTTTTCCAAAATTTGTTTTGTATTGTTTCCTAAAATATAATTATGCAATATGGACAGCAGCAGATGTTCTGCTTCGATTGACCGTGAACGCATACGCAATGATTCCATAACAGTAGCGCGCAGCAACATCTGTGCAGCGGGCGTAATACTTATCTGATTGTTGCTTGAATCATTGTACTCTTGCTTTTTCACCATGTTTTCCACATCCTGCTTAAGTTTTTCACTATCAATGCCTTTCTGGGTGAAATATGTGCTTATATTTTCTGTAGGGTATCGTAACAGGGCAAGCAGGAGGTGTTCAGGTGCAATTTGATTGCTGCCCAAACGTGTTGCCTCATCCTTGCTACCTTCCAGTATCCTGTTAAGTCTGTTTTCTAAATCCATTTTCTAAATAGTATAGCAATCCACCGTATCCTTTTGCAAATGTCGTGCCAAGATTATATTGTCAGATTCCATTCATCGTATGCAATGCCACGACCACCATAACTTTCCTTCTGGAAGAGCAATCCAGTTTCAAGATTTCGTCCGTCGTTGGAATTGCTGGTTCCAAAATCAAAGTATCGTTTTTCTCTGAACACTTTGTTTACCAATTCATCAAACAACAAGTCCAACGCACAGCAGTTTCTGCCTTCTTCATTGGATGCAATGTATTGTGTATGAGCCACTATTGGAGTAACATACATCAATGCCCCTGCAACAACTTTATCCTCATGTATGGCAGTGTATAACTGTATCTCGTCGGGAAATGCTTTCATGAGTTGGAAAATCTCTCCAAGGCTGTGAACGGGTTTTGCATTGTGACGGGTAGATAACACATTTTCCAGCACATCCCAGAACTGACGTGGATTTGTGTCGCGCTGAACTGTAAGTCCGTTACGAATGGCTTTATGCAATCCTGTTGTACGTGAATAGACAAATGGCAAAGGATTCTCTTGACTGACGCAGCACGACAATTGCCTCTTTCTAAGCGTTGCATTTTTTGTGAACAGATAGTATAAATCTTCTTGTGACGGATATGTATGGAATATAACAGGAACAGGCTTATAGATAAAATTTACTGCACCCAACTGAGTCCTGAAAAATTCTATGGCATCATCCATCATTTCCATGACTTGCAAAGCCGTTACATTTTTTCTTAGAATAATGCCACCATAGGTCAGTCCTTGATGAGAATAAACAGTCTTATCTTGTTCCGACCAATTGGCAGGTAAAACACCTATGAATTGTTCCTTATCCTGGAAGAGCAGCGAACAATCCACAAAACGTTCTTTATGATAGTCCATATAGTCACGGTCTATCAAGAACGTACCATTTCGTGAATTTTTCACCAATTCATTCCATGCAGTCTTGTATTCTTCGCTATAGCGTAATATATTCATTTTTACACTTTCTCAAGCCATTCTCTGTATTCGCTCATTGGTTGCAGATAGTCGTCTTTGTCGAAATGTTGTGATGTGGCTACCAATGCCACAGCATCAGCAGAAAAGTTCTGTAGTTCACACCACACCCCTTCGGGAATGATGATAATCTGATTAGGGCTTTTCATTGAAAGTTTCATTTCATGTTTCAAGTCGGTGATGAAAATATCAAATTTCCCAGCAATGGCCATTATTGCCTGCTTGCATTTTTTATGAGCATGTCCACCTCGTGACATTCCTGGTTTCACGTTATAAATCCAGAATAGCCGCTTTACCTGAAACGGAATCATTTCTTCTGCTTCGACAAACGAGAGGGTTCCACGATGATCCGTGAATATCACTGTCTCTATCAGACTTACTCCATCAATGGTTCGACTATGCTCACCATAAATTATACTTTCCATGAGCAATTATTCGTGAACATACAAATCCCATCCAAGATAGTTGTCGATGGCTTCATAAAGAATCTTTGCCATCTTTCCGCGACATGCTGCAACATGATGTTCGAAACCATTCTTACAGATGAATTTCATCAAAGTCTGCAGGTTTGCAACTTCCGTCACAGCGATACATCCGTCCATTCCGTATGGATCGTCAGTAATCTTGCCTTCACCTAAATAAGCCTTTATACAACCAGCGGTATCGTCAGTTGAAATACGGAAATAAGTGAAATCGCCCTCAGACACTTTTGCGCTTACAGCACCGAATGTGTGGACTTTTCCTAATGTCCTGCCAAGAACGCCGAGAGGTGCAAGAGCAAGGTCTTTGTTGCCAACAAAGCGACTTGGGAAGTTACCACAGTGTGTGCATACACATTTGTTACGATTTTCTGCAAAGTTGTTGTTCCAGTCCATGATTGCTGATGCTTCCTTTGAAGCTAAGGTCAAAGCGAGCATTGACACTGCGCCAGCAATATCAGTTTCGCAGGCACAAGGTATCAACTTATCGCCAAGCATTGACATTGTGACACATGCAGCACAACCATAGTTCTGTTCGAGTGAATCCCAACATTGAATTGCCAGAGCATCACATTGGTTGGTCACCTGCCAGCGTTCTACTGCAAGAGCGAATTTTGCAACCACTGGTAATTTATCCTCATAATTGACAGGAACCTTTGCGTATTCTTTTATGCCTGCAATCTTCTTTGCCAATTCAGGATCATCATCACTGATAGCCTGCGCAGCAAAGATAATTTCGCTCAAGTCGGCAGGAACAACAGTGATGCCAGAAGCCTGAAGCAATTTCTCCGAAGCACGACAAGTGTTAAAACCAAGCGGACGAGTACCAATCTGTCCGATACGTGCATGAGTAAGTCCGTTTACTACACGGCAAACACCAGCAAACATATTCAAGTCTTCTGCAAGCAGAGGGGAATAAATAGAATAAGTATGAAGCGTTGTGTCGGTAAAAGGTATTCCATACTGATAAAGGTTGTTGCACACACTAATTTTTCCGCAGAAAGCATCCCGGCGTGAGTCCAAATCAACCTTGTCGTTTTCATCATCGCAAGCCTGAACAAGAATTGGAACATGCAAATCGGCAACTGAAATAGCATTTATGATACCTATTTCAAAACCAAAGTTTGGTAGTGAGATAATGATACCATCAATTTCGTCACGATGTTGACGGAATAATTCTGCACATTTAAGTCCGTCTTCTCTTGTCTCAATACTGCTGCTACCTGTAGGAGTTGCATCCTCTGGCAAAATAACATAGCTGTAGCCTTCCTTTTCTAAAGTTGCCAACAACTGTTTACGTACGTCTCTTGCGAGTTCAGAATTGAAATATGCTCTTGTGCCGATAATCACACCAAAGCAAAGTTTTTTCTTTAATTGTTTCATGATGTATAATATACGGTTTTGCGATTTTACGGTTTTGCGGTTTTCGTTATCGTCAGAGTCAGTAGTCAGAGTCAGAGTCAGAGTCAGTAGTCAGAGTCAGTGTCAGAGTCAGTGTCAGTTTATTGTTTTGTAGCTTGCATAACAGCTTTTTTCCAGTCGGCATAGTTTTCGGTTGTTAATGACTGGTTTTCTGCCTTTGGCATTATTCTAGCATCACCTTTCCATATTATATTTGCTTCTTCAAATGATTTCCATTGTTTTCTGGCAAAACCATTCATTATAAAAGCCCCGAAGGCAGAAGCATCTTCTACTTCACTTCTCACTACTGGCACTTGCAGCAGGTCAGCTTGCAGTTGCATTAAGAATAGATTTTTTGTAGGTCCACCATCAGCACGTATTTCTTTCAGTTGAACACCAGCTGTATCTGTCATTGTTTTTATCAGGTCGGTCACTTGAAAAGCAATACTCTCTACAGCAGCCCGTACAACATGAGCTTTGGTTGATGATAGAGTTAGTCCAACAATAGCACCCTTTGCTTTGGGCTTCCACCAAGGAGCGCCAAGTCCAGCAAATGCCGGAATCATATATACTCCACCATTATCAGGCACGGATGCAGCAATCTGTTCGCAATCGGCCACGTCATCTACCAATTGCATTTGTTCCTTTATCCATTTTATTGTTGCGCCTGTGCAATGAATATTACCTTCAAAAGCATAAAACGTTTTTCCTAATGCAGAAAATCCTACAGATGTAACAAGACCGTCAGGGGCAGGGGAGTAATCCTCTCCAATGTTTACCATCACAGATGAGCCAGTACCATATGTCACTTTGCCCAATCCTTCTGTGAAGCACACCTGTCCGACAAGTGCACCATGACTGTCACCAAGCACTCCTGCAATCTGTACTGGTTCTAAAAATGTATTTTCTGCAGTAGTCACTCCAAATATGGCATCACAAGGCAGAACCTTTGGCATCATGCTTCGTGGAATAGTGAGCATTTCCAGTAGTTCATCGTCCCAGTCCAATGTGTGAATATTGAATAGCAATGTACGCGAGGCATTAGTATAATCTGTAGCATGCACTCTGCCGTTGGTGAGCTTCCAAATAAGCCAACTATCTATTGTTCCCATCAACAAGTATCCTGCTTCAGCATCTTTGCGTGCATTCGGAACATTATCGAGAATCCATTTTGCTCCACTACCAGCAAAATAAGGGTCAATGAATAGTCCACTTTTTTCTTGAACCATTTTGTTATAGCCCTTAGCTTTCAGACTTTCGCATATTTCAGTACCTCTCATGCACTGCCAAACAACAGCGTTGCAGACAGGCTTCCCGTTGCGTTTGTCCCATATCACTACCGTTTCACGTTGGTTTGTAATAGCTAAACTATAAGTGGCTGAATTATCCACAAGTTCTTTTATCACGGAAATGGTGTTCTGATAAATCTCCTCAGCATCATGTTCAACCCATCCGCTTTGAGGGTAATATTGGTTGTGCTCACAACTTGCCCTGTCGAGTAGCATTCCCTGCTCATCAAACAACAAAGCCTTGGTGGCACTTGTGCTTTGGTCTATTGCTATAATATTCATTTAGTCGTTAGTGGTTTACCCTGAACTTGTCGAAGAGGGATGGGTGGGGTGGCTGGTTTTTGAATTACATAAAACGTAGTGCAGCGTCAACAATTCCTTCTGAATCCAGTCCATAGTGATGGAATATCTCCTTATTATTGCCGTGAACAACGTTTTCGTCAGGGATACCGATAATCTTTATCGGCACAGGATTTTCAGATAGAGTTTCTGAAACAATACCGCCCAATCCGCCAAACTGAGAATGTTCTTCCACAGTTATGATCTTCCCAGTTTCACGCGCTGCCTTCTTCACCATTTCTGTATCAAAAGGTTTTATGCTTGAGCAGTCGAGCACACGTGTTGAAACACCTTGTTTCTTCATTTGTTTCCCAGCTTCCAACGCATGATAGACAGTTTCACCAGCGGCAATGATTGTAAGGTCGCTACCATCGAGCAAAGTATTAGCCCTACCTATTTCAAAATCAAAGTTATCGTTTTCATATACTTCAGGAACTGCAGCCCTACCAACACGTACGTATGCTGGTTCGTTGAAATCAACGAGTTTTTCTACGAGTTTTTGTGTCTGTCGGGCATCACAAGGTAAAAATATATTCATTCCTGGAAAACAGCGTAGCACAGCAATATCATGCAACGAGTGATGGGTGGCACCTAATGCTCCGTAAGCCACACCGCCAGACACACCAAGTATAGTTACGGGATTTCTGCTATAAGCCATGTCAACCTTTACTTGTTCCAGCGAGCGTGCCACATAAAAACATGCCGGTCCGCAGCAGAATACCTTTTTGCCACTGTGAGCCAGTCCTGCACTAATGCCAACTGCATCCTGTTCAGCAATGCCACATTCTACCAATTGCCCAGGCAGTTGTTCAGCAAAATCAGTCAGCGTTACTGACCCTCGAGCATCAGTTGTCACGGCAATAATATCCTTATCTTTCTTTGCCAAATCCAGAAGTTTTTCCGTGAATGCCTTTCTACATGCTACCTCTTTCATTCTAAAACCCTTTCTTCAATTTCTTCGAGAGCTATTTTGTATTGTTCTTCGGTAGGTACACCATGATGCCATTTTGCAACGTTCTCCATGAAACTTACGCCCTTGCCTTTTGTTGTATGAGAGATTATCAGATGAGGTTTCTTGTTCGCATAATCTATACTTTTGAATTTGCGGATGATATCTTCCATGTCATCACCGTTCATTTCTATCACGTCCCATCCGAAGGCAGTCCATCGTGCATTCATATCCTCAAGCGACATTACATCTTCAGTGCAGCCAGAGATTTGCAGCATGTTTCGGTCAATGATGGCTGCCAGATTATCAAGGTGATAATGACTTCCTGCCATAGCCGCTTCATAAATACTGCCTTCACCTTGTTCCCCATCGCCCATCAGTACGAATGTCTTGTAAGTTTTTTTATCCATCTTGGCAGCAATTGCCATACCCACTCCTATTGGTAGCCCATGGCCTAATGCTCCAGAATTTACCTCTATGCCAGGTACTTCGATGGTAGGATGTCCTGCTAATGGCGACAGATATTTCCCCAAAGTGTCAACAAGTTTCTTCTCAATAAAACCACGTGCTTCAAGTGTGGCATATAGAGCCTCAACACAATGACCTTTGGACAGTACAAAACGGTCACGCATATCCATTTTCGGATTCTTTGGGTCAATGTTCATTATATCAAAATATAATGCTGTCATCACGTTCAAGCACGACAAATCGCCACCTGTATGACCCGCGTTGGCATTATAGATAATTTCGATAAGCCTTTTACGGCTTTTTTCCGCTTGTAGTTTTAGTTTTCTTATTTCCATTAAGAATCAAATTGCATGCTGCAAAGGTAATAAAAAGGTTAGAGATTAGAGGTTAGTGGTTAGAGGTTTTATGGTTTTTTTTATTAAAAAAACATAATTGTGAATTATAAATCGTGCATTGTGAATTGAAAAACAAAGTTTTTTCTTATATTTGCGTGCAAAATGGTACTAAATAGCATTTCCATAGTGAACTACAAGAATATTGAGGAGGCTCACCTTGTGCTTTCCCCGAACCTTAATTGCTTTGTTGGCAACAATGGCGAGGGTAAAACAAACTTTATTGATGCTGTTTATTATCTCTCTTTCTGCCGTAGTGCCTTTAATTTCATAGATACGCAAGTGCTGAAGCATGAGCAAGACTATTTCATGCTCGAAGGAAACTATACTGATTCTGAAGGCAATAAGGAAAACATTACTTGTGGAATGCAACGCGGAAAGAAAAAACACTTTAAGCGCAATAAGAAAGAATACCACCGACTTTCAGAACATTTGGGTATTATCCCTGTAATACTCGTTTCTCCTTCCGACATTTCGCTAATTGAAGGTTCTAACGATGAACGCCGCCACCTTATGAACACGGTTATATCCCAATACGATAAGGAATATATTCATGCCTTGTCGCGCTATAATAATGCTATGCAACAACGTAATGTGTTGCTGAAAAAAGAATCAGCCAATCATTCACTACAACTTTCTGACAGTATGGTAAATGTACTCGAAGTATTCGAGGAAGAAATGGCAACACAGGGAGAAATCATTTTCAATAAGCGGAACGAATTTATTGACTCAATAGCCACATCCTTTCAGAAATACTATAGTCTTATTTCTGCCGACAAGGAAAAAGTATCGCTCAGATACGTCTCCCATTGCCAGCGTGGCAGACTATTGGAAGTAATTCAAATTGACCGACTGAAAGACCTTGCTGTTGGCTACTCCCTTCACGGCATACATCGCGATGATATTGAAATGAGCATCGGAAGCTATCCTATGCGCAAAGAAGGTTCACAAGGACAAAACAAATCATTCGTCCTTGCACTCAAACTTGCAGTATTTGAGTTTTTGAAAGAAAGGCAAAATGGTCGTGTGCCGATACTGCTTTTAGATGACATTTTCGACAAGCTCGATTCGCAACGTGTAGAGCAAATAATAAAAATAGTTTCTTCCGATGAATTCGGTCAGATTTTTATCACAGACACCAATCGTCAGCACCTCGATGAAATACTCAAACGCAGCCGTTACGACTATAAGATTTTTTCTGTTGAAAAAGGATGTTTAGAAGAAAAGAGCAACATATAGCAACAATACTTCGCCAGATAATGCGAGATCAGGGACTTGAGACTCCATTACTTCAAAAACGCCTCATGGATTCATGGGCAAGTGTAGTAGGGGAGAATATTGCACAATATTCCAAGCCAATATGTATCTGCAACCAGACTCTCTATGTTGAAGTTATCAGTCCGGCTCTACGTTCTGATCTGTACATGTCGCGCAGCCGACTGGTAATGTTACTCAACGAGCAAGTGCAAACGCAGATAATCACTGATATTATTTACAAATAAGAGGTTAATTTTAGGTTATGCTTCGTTATTTATAATATGAAACGAGTTTTTCCCATAAATATTAATTCAATTTCGTTATTATTAAACAATTAAATCCACCTTATTATTTATGAAAGGAGTGATTAGCCTTTTTCTTTTTTTAGTAGTGTCAATGCAGATTTGTATGGCTCAACCTGATAGAGTGCGATACAAATTTGATGCCGCCATTCCCGATGTTCACGACCCTGTAATCGCCTATTGCGAAGGACGCTATTATATCTTTTCAACAGGTTTTGGAATTTACTGTATGTCATCTACAGATTTAATGACTTGGAAATTCGAAAAATCTGTCATTTCCGACATACCATCTTGGACTCGAGATGCTGTCAAGGGTTTTCGTGGACACATCTGGGCACCAGACATACAATATTATAAAGGACTCTGGTATCTATTCTATTCGTGTTCGGCATTCGGAAAGAACACTTCTGCAATAGGATTAGTCACCAACAAGACTCTCAATCCTCAATCGCCTGACTACAAGTGGGAGGATAGAGGATTGGTGGTTCAAAGTATTCCAGGTACTACTAACTGGAATGCCATCGATCCTAATATGGTCATTGATTCCAAAGGTAACGCTTGGCTTAATTGGGGCTCGTTTTGGGATGGTATTCAACTGGCAAAACTAATAGATTTTGATAAACCAAAATCGTATAAGGTTGGCAATGCACGTGGACTCTCTACCAAACCCAAAACCATTGCTCGTCGCTATTTCAACAAAGGTGAGAATAAACCATTAGAGGCTGATCTTGCACTTGCCAAAGAAGCACCAGATGCAGGATTAAATGCCATCGAGGCTCCGTTCATTATCCATGAAGGCGATTATTTCTATCTATTCGCATCGTGGGACTACTGTTGCAAAGGCAAACGGAGCAACTATAAGACAGTTGTTGGTAGAAGCCGAAAAGTGCAAGGTCCTTATCTTGATCGTAATGGCATAGATATGGCAAAGGGTGGTGGTGAACTAATTGCTGGTCCCGACGAAGAATACTACGGTATAGGTCATTGTGGATTGATGAAGCATGATGGCAAGTGGCACATTGTGGCTCATGCATATGCCAAAGCCTACGATGGAGCATCAAAACTATGGCATCGGACACTTTCTTTTACGAGTGATGGCTGGCCGATACTTGATAATTAACCGTTTACAATTACGAAATCGTATTATTGCCATGAAAAGATTTGCTTTTAAAATGTTTCTGAAATCAGGAATGGAGGAAGAATACAAAAAACGTCATGCTCAGTTATGGCCAGAAATGAAAGCCATGCTGGCAGAAAAGGGGGTTCATAACTATAGTATTTATTGGGATAAAGATACAAACATTTTGTTTGGTTATCAGGAAGTTCATGGTGAGAACTCTTCACAAGATGGCGAGATAGCTGAGATAAACCGTAAATGGTGGGATTTTATGGCTCCGCTGATGGATATTAACGATGACAATTCTCCTGTAACGGTTGAGTTGCTTGAGATGTTTCATTTAGATTAAAAAAGTGGC
Source organism: Prevotella sp. (assembly GCA_045615485.1). Lineage (GTDB taxonomy): Bacteria > Bacteroidota > Bacteroidia > Bacteroidales > Bacteroidaceae > Prevotella. Next base: position 4,676 of record JAZLEX010000151.1, on the reverse strand, counting down.
AAACAGGCCCGTGACCGCCACCTATCTCATAGTTAGCTCCGACTTCGATGGCTTTACTAATATAAGCTTTCGCTGAAGAGACTGCATTGTCTATGGAATTGCCTTGTGCCAGATAGGAAGCAAGGGCTGACGATAGGGTACAGCCTGTCCCGTGGGTGTTTTTTGTGTTGCAACGTTTTGTAGGCAATTCTATAATCCTATCGGTTTCTGCATTATAGAAATAATCGGTGAGCATGTCACCAGTAGCATGTCCTGCTTTCATAAGAACGGAAACCAGCCCATTCATAGAAAGACGTTTGGCAGTCTCTGCTAAATCATTTTGTGATATTATCTTGGTGTTGGCGAGTATTTCTGCTTCGGGTATGTTGGGAGTGATGACATTGGCAATAGGAATCAATTCTTTTTTTAGAGTCTCTATAGCAGACTCTTCAATAAGTCGATGGCCTGATGTCGAAATCATTACAGGATCCAAGACTATTCTGATTGGGCTAATGGATGAGTGCGGAGTGATTGCCTCCTTAACAGCCATGATGACTTCTGCAGAATGAAGCATTCCTATCTTTATGGCATCTGCTCCTATGTCGCTTAATACGGATTCTATTTGCGCTGCAACAACTGATGGTGGAATTGGAAAAACACTCTGTACACCTATTGTATTCTGTACTGTTACTGCCGTTATTGCACTTGCAGCATAACTTCCTGTGGCGGAAATGGCTTTTATATCGGCTTGTATGCCAGCCCCACCACCGCTATCGCTTCCCGCAATAGCCAATACTATTGGATATTTCATGTTATGGTTTTACTCTGACTCTGACTCTGACTCTGACGATAACGAAAACCGCAAAACCGTAAAACCGCAAAACCGTATTACAGATTTAGGAAATTTTAAACTGCGCCTTAATTTTCGGATAAAAGATTTGCTGCTTCCTTGGGATTTTCAGTTGCCATTATCGCTGATACTACCGCTATACCATCTATACCACAATTCAGCACATCTTGTTTTGTTTGCAGATTTATGCCACCTATCGCAACGGTGGGATGAACTGAAAGACGAGTTGCTTCGCGTAGTCCTGATAGGCCGAACGGTTGCGCTGTATCCGTTTTAGTTTGAGTGGCAAATACTGGAGAAATACCGATATAATCAACATCAAGACTATTGGCTTCAATGACTTCATCAATATTTTCAACCGATAAGCCTATAATCTTATTGCTGCCCAAAATTCCGCGAGCAAGAGAATAAGGCATGTCGCTCTGACCGATATGAACACCATCTGCGTCGATTGCCATAGCTACATCAACTCTATCGTTGATAATCAATGGGATATTTACTTGTTGCAATTTGCGTTTGAGTTCAAAACCTAATTCAATGAAAGTACGGGTGTCAATATCTTTTTCGCGCAGTTGCACCATAGTAACGCCACCAGCAACAGCCTGCATAACAACATCTATAAGATTGCGTCCATTCAGGAAACTTCGATCGGTAACTAAATATAATCTTAAATCAGCTCTCTGAAATGACATCATAACCAATTACGGATTTTATAAATTTACTATTTACAATTTATTTACGATTTACCAACCAAACGACTAACTGACGACAAACCGAATGCAATGAAACTCGCTTCAATTGCTGAGGTGCGAAGGAAGAAAAGCCACGAAAGTGGATTAAACTACCAATTTACAATTTGTAATTATATAGTTCATCAATGAAGATTTGATTGAAAGAACCTGTGCCAATACATTTTGCAGCTGCGCGTTCTCCACATTCGCCCATTGTCAGCATCGCGTGATAGGCGGCATCAATAGGTTGTTCGCCTTTGGCAAGCATTGCAGCACAAATAGCAGAGGCAACACATCCCATAGCTGTTACATCAGCCATAATAGGATGGCCTGCTGTTACGGTTTTCGTAATCAGCCTGTGCTGAGCTTGTCGAAGTAGCCTGTGCTGAGCTTGTCGAAGTATTATTACATCCGTTGGGCCACTTGTCACGACAACACATTCAGCATTGATATTCCCCAAGGCAGTGATTTCTGCTTTATTGCCACGGATTATTGCAGGAGGATTTAATGCAATAAGTTTTTTGCACGTTTCTGTGCGCAGTTGTGTTAGTCCGGCACCGACTGGATCCAGTACCCAAGGCTTGTTGTATTTTTTTGCAGCAAAGACTGCTTTTTCTGAAGCTTCGATAAGTTGTTTATCTAAGCAGCCGATATTTATCATCAGCGCACAGCACTTGCTTACCAGTTCATCTATTTCATCAGGACAGAATGACATGATTGGGCGTGTGCCGACTGCAAGCAAGGCATTAGCCGTGAAATTCATTGCTACATAATTCGTGATACAATGCACGAGATGATCCATATTTCTTGAGCTTATAGGTTAAAGCTTAAAGCTTAGAGGTGTCTTCAAAACAAAAGTGAGCCCAGATGAGCTCACTTTTGAATATAATACATTCAACTTTCGCAAGCTCCAGTTGATGGTTATAGGTTATGGGTTGTAGGTTGTGGGTTGTGGGTTGTGGGTTATGGGTTATTAACCGAAAACCTAAAACCAAAAACCGACAACCTAAAACCTTCAACTTTATTCTTCAACAGGCTTATCGGCTTCCATCTGAGCTTTAAGTTGTGCCAAAGCATCGATGTCACCGAGAATAGTACTTGCTGCCTGATTCTGAATAGTAGGAGCTGTTTCTTTTTTAGCAACTTTCTTTACAGGCTTCTTTTCTTCGTCCTCTTTCTCGACTTCGTATGTACGACTATGAGAAAGTATGATACGCTTGCTATCCTTATTGAATTCAATAACCTTGAATGGCAGAGTATCGCCAGCCTGAGGAGTAGAGCCGTCTTCCTTTACAAGATGCTTAGGTGTTGAGAATCCTTCAACATCTTCTCCAAGAGAAATTACTGCGCCCTTGTCCATCATTTCCTTTATTGTTGCTTCGTGAATGCTACCTACAGTGTAGAGTGTTTCATATTTTTCCCAAGGATTTTCTTCAAGTTGCTTGTGACCAAGGCTTAGGCGACGATTTTCTTTATCTATTTCAAGCACTACAACTTCAATACCTGCACCTACTTGAGTGAATTCTGCAGGATGCTTGATTTTCTTTGTCCAAGACAGGTCGCTAATATGAATAAGTCCGTCAACGCCTTCTTCAAGTTCTACAAATACACCAAAGTTAGTGAAGTTACGTACTTTTGCTTCGTGTTTGCTACCGATAGCGTATTTTTCATCGATGTTTTCCCAAGGGTCTTGTTTCAACTGTTTGATACCTAAACTCATCTTGCGTTCGTCACGGTCAAGAGTAAGTATAACAGCTTCAATCTCATCGCCAACTTTCATAAAATCCTGAGCAGAACGGAGGTGCTGGCTCCATGACATTTCGCTCACATGGATGAGACCTTCTACTCCAGGAGCAATTTCAACGAATGCTCCATAATCAGCCATAACAACAACCTTACCCTTAATCTTGTCGCCAATCTTCAGGTTAGCATCCAAAGCTTCCCATGGGTGAGGGGTGAGTTGCTTCAAACCAATAGCTATACGCTTCTTTTCTTCATCGAAGTCAAGTATAACAACATTCATCGTCTGGTCGAGTTCTACAACCTCATGTGGATCGCTTACGCGACCCCAAGAAAGATCTGTGATGTGGATGAGTCCGTCAACACCGCCGAGGTCAACGAATACTCCGTAAGAAGTAATGTTCTTGACAACACCTTCAAGAACCTGTCCTTTTTCAAGGCGACCGATGATTTCTTGTTTCTGTGCTTCGATTTCAGCTTCAATAAGAGCCTTGTGAGAAACAACAACGTTTTTGAATTCTTGATTGATTTTTACAATCTTGAAATCCATTGTCTTTTCCACGAATTGGTCGTAATCACGAATTGGGTGAACATCGATTTGGCTGCCTGGAAGGAATGCCTCAATACCGAATACATCAACAATCATACCACCTTTAGTGCGGCATTTGATAAATCCGTTGACAACCTCTTGATTGTCAAGGGCTGCATTTACGCGATCCCAACTCTTGCTTGCGCGAGCTTTTTTGTGAGAGAGGAGCAACTGACCTTTCTTGTCCTCTTGATTTTCTACATAAACTTCAACTTTATCACCCACTTTAAGGTCTGGGTTGTAACGGAATTCTGAAATTGGAATAATACCGTCACTCTTGTAGCCTATGTTAACGACTACTTCGCGCTTGTTGAGCGCAATTACAGTACCATCAACAACCTGATGTTCTTGTACTTTGTTCAGGGTTTCATCATAAGCCTGTTCAAGTTCTTCATGACTACGCTCTGTTACGGCAGCACCAGCTTGGAAGGCTTCCCAATCGAAGTCCTGCAATGGCTGCACGTTCTTTAAATTTTCTAAGTTTGACATAATGTTAATTAACTCTGTTTTTTTTTGTTTAATAATGTTTGACTTTATATTTATTCAAAAATCGGCGCAAAATTAAGAAAAAACTCTCGTTTTTCAATTGATAATTGACAATTGATAATTGATAATTAAGATTTTTTAATAGTTTACGGCTTTTACTGTAACTGCTCAGCTATTTTAAAAAGGGTGATGTGCTGTACCAATAGCGAACCTTGAAGTTTAGATCAAAATACTTCCGAAGTCAAATAAAATTTACAATCACAATGTACAATTAGGAATGTGGAATTAGATTTTTATCAGG
>JAZLEX010000150.1:0-10068 GCA_045615485.1 Prevotella sp. | reverse complement strand
TAGTTTTTGTTCCAGTGAGGTAGATATCGCATTTCAATTTGATATAAGCACTTGGGTTCTCATTGATAGCACTAATAAACCCTTCTGCAGTGCTCACTTCCTTAACCACTACATCTGCTTTTCCTGTGATACCGATTAGCAACAGCAATAAAAATAAAAAACTTTTCTTCATAATAAGTTCCATTATAATCTTGCTGCAAAAATAATAAGAATGGGGAGGGATGAGGGGTGATGGGTGATGGAATTTGAATTTTTTATTAAAAAATCATAAAAACCTCTGACCTCTAACCTCTAACCTCTAACCTTTTTCTTACCTTTGCACGCTTAATATATAGAAACACATAAAAAATATGAATCAAGATACAAATGCTTTTTCAATGATTGCCGATTACGAAGGCGATGCTCGTGACCTTTTCAAAGTTAGATGCCCTAAAAAGGTTCCAATTTTACCTCTTCGCAATTTAGTATTGTTTCCAGGTATTGTCTCACCTATTTCCATCGGCAGAAAATCATCTTTCGATTTGATAAATGAAGCATACGACAAAGGACTGATTATTGCCTTGTTCTGCCAGAAGGATCCTTCGATTGAAATTCCCGACAAGAACGACCTATACACAATCGGTGTATATGCCAAAGTGGTGAAAATTCTCAGTATGCCTGATAACAACATATCGGCAGTTGTCCAGACAATGACTCGTTGCCAACTCATAAGCATAACAGGATATTCACCTTACATCCAAGGTGCAGTAAAATGTATTCCAGAGGAAATTCCTGACACTGACGATGAAATATTCAAAGCCCTGAACGACGATTGCCGCAATCTGGCTATAGAATGTGTAAATGAAGACGATAATATTCCTGATGATGCTGTGTTTGCTCTGAAGAATATAAAAAACGACATTCTGATGCTGAACTTCGTATGCGCCAACATGCCATTCAAGACTGCAGAAAAAATAGACTTGCTGGCGTATGATTCAATGGAAGAACGTGCTGTGAATGCGATAAAAATTCTTGACCGCCACTTGCAGTTGGCTAATCTGCGCCAGAAAATCCGCAAAAAGACTCATGAAGATATCGACAAGCAACAGAAAAACTATTTCCTTGAGCAGCAATTAAGAAACATCAAAAATGAATTAGGCGAAGGCGAAGGCTCTCCAGAGGAAAAGGAACTACGACAGAAGGCTGCAAAGAAAAAATGGTCTGACGAAACAAAGGCATTTTTCGACAAAGGCATGGAAAAACTTTCTATGCTGAATCCGCAAAGCCCTGACTATAATGTGCAGTTGACTTATTTGGAAACATTGGTGTCGCTGCCTTGGAATGAATATTCTGAAGATACTCTCAACATCAAAAAGGCAGAAAAAGTGCTGAACAAAGACCATTACGGCATGGAAAACGTAAAGAAGCGTATTCTGGAATATCTTGCCGTATTGCAACTGCGCGGTGATCTGAAATCACCTATTATCTGCCTGTACGGTCCTCCAGGAGTAGGCAAAACATCATTGGGCAAAAGCATTGCCTCTGCAATGAACAGAAAATATGTGCGTATGTCGTTAGGCGGACTGCACGACGAATCGGAAATTCGCGGACACAGACGTACATACATCGGTGCAATGCCTGGTCGCATCATGAAAAACATTCAAAAAGCAGGTACTTCTAATCCTGTATTCATCCTCGACGAAGTGGATAAGATTACAACCATGTCAACTGCCAATGGTGACCCTTCATCAGCACTACTCGAAGTGCTCGATCCAGAGCAGAACAATGCATTCCACGACAACTATCTCGACATTGATTTCGACCTGTCCAAGGTAATGTTTATCGCCACTGCCAACAACATCAACACCATACCACCAGCCCTGCTCGACCGTATGGAAATGATTGAAGTTAGCGGATATATCCCTGAAGAAAAAATACAGATAGCCAAAAAGCACCTCATTCCAAAGGAACTTAAAAACACAGGTATGTCGGAAAGTCCTGATGGCAAGATAAAATTCACCAACGAAGCCATTGAAGTGCTTATCGACTCCTATACCCGCGAAAGTGGAGTGCGCCAACTGGAAAAGAAAATCAATATGATATTGAGAAAGGCTGCACTAAAGATAGCTCAGGGAGAAAATGTGGAAAACAAAACCATCACGAAAGATAATATCCAAGATTTTCTTGATGGTCGTCCTTATCCTCACGACATCTACCAGGGAAACAGCTATGCTGGAGTGGTTACAGGACTGGCATGGACAAGTGTTGGAGGAGAGATTCTCTTCATCGAGACCAGTGTTAGCAAGACAAAGACTCCACAACTGACACTTACTGGCAATCTTGGGGATGTGATGAAGGAAAGTGCTGTGCTGGCATTGGAATACATCAAAGCCCATGCCGACAAACTTGACATCGACTATCGCATATTCAGCAACTACAACATCCATGTTCATGTGCCTGAAGGAGCAACACCGAAAGATGGTCCGTCGGCTGGCATCACAATGGCAACATCTATCGCCTCTGCCCTGACTCAAAGAAAAGTACGCGAAAACGTAGCCATGACTGGCGAGATTACACTACGAGGCAAAGTGCTGCCTGTTGGAGGCATAAAAGAAAAGATTCTTGCTGCCAAACGTGCAGGTATCAAAGATATAATTATGTGTCAAGACAATGAAAAAGACATCAACGAAATACCAGCAAAATATCTCAAGGGAGTGAAGTTCCATTATGTAAACGACATTCAAGAAGTGTTCGACTATGCCCTGCTCCCAGAAAAAGTAAGCAACCCGATAAAGTTCATAATGAAATAATATGGAAAAATTACGTCTGACCGATGCTGAACAGCAATACGCTGAGGCAAAAAAGTGGTATGCCCAGGAATTTGGTGCAGCTACAGAAACAGAATCAATACTGCTTCCCGACATGTATGGGAAAGATGACTCTGACAATAACCGAAAAATCGAAAAATCGAAAAATCGAAAAATCGAAAAATATAACCTCAAAACCTCAAAATCGAAAAATCGAAAAATCGAAAATCCGCAACACCTTTCAACCATCACACCATTTGTTGCAGCATTCGGTTTTACGTTAGGAAACTTCACAAACGACTTGCAAGCTCTGTTTGCCATAACTCATGACGGACAAACAATCCCTGCCTACATAGACTTCAGCAAAATAAAAACGGTCAGCGAACTCATCCATCTGACGAATACCCAGATGCTCACAGCATACGAAAAATCACAATATCCTTTTGAAGAATGCTGCAATGACCTTGGACTTAACATACAGACCTGCTTTGAGTTTGGCAGTCAGAGTCAGCAGTCAGAGTCAGTGTCAAATTTACAACTGGCAATGAATGTGTATCAGGACAACGACGGAACTTACAAATGCCAGGTGGAATACAATAGCAACAAGTATTCCGATGAGATTATTGCTCAACTGTGCCAGACATACGACAATGTGCTCTGCCAAATGCTTGCCCTGAGCGAAGTCGAAGGACTTGCCCTGAGCGAAGTCGAAGGACTTGCCCTGAGCGAAGTCGAAGGACTTGCAAAAACAAATCTTTCCGATATCGAACTGCTCAACAAATCACAATTGGAACAGGTTTGCAGTTTCAACCATTCCGATGATAATCTTTTCCTTAGCAACTACAGGAATGTCGTTTCTGCGTTCCGCGACATTGCCAGAAAATACCCCGACAACACTGCCGTTGAGTACAAGGATTATAAAATTTCATATAGAGAATTCGACAAGCTAACCGACCAGATAGCCTCAATGATTGTTGAGCATATCGGGAACTCTCCAGAACAGTCCATTGGTGTAGGACTGCCTGTGGTGTCAATACTGATTGGCAGAAGCGAAAACATTGCCATAATGCCAGTTGCCGCACTGAAGGCTGGTGCTGCATACCAGCCTCTCGATCCAAGCTATCCAGAGGAGCGACTGAATTTTATGGTTAAGGATAGTGGTGCACAACTGGTAATCACCGACCGCAACCTCCGACCATTGCTCAACGAATATGAAGGCGATGTATTGTTTACCGAAGACATTGTAAATAGCGTTGCACAAACAGCCATTGACAAAAATACTCTGCAACAGGCTGAAGAAAAATTGAATGAAGCAAGTGCTTTCTCATTGCTCTACACATCAGGTTCAACTGGAGTTCCTAAAGGAGTGATATTGGAACACGGCAACCTACTGACCTTTTGCTCCTACAATTATAAACATATCCATCTGTCGCAGGAAAGCAAAATAGCTGCATACGCATCTTTCGGCTTCGATGCCAATATGATGGATATATTTTCTGCACTAACCTCTGGAGCCAGTCTCGTTATTGTTCCTGAAGAGATAAGACTCGATTTGGACGAAATAAGCAACTATTTCGCAGATCATGATGTGACCCATGTTATGCTCACCACGCAAGTGGCTTATCAATTTGCGACAATCTTCCCTGAACACCCTACTCTGAAAGTCTTGATTGCTGGTGGTGAAAAGTTGGCGACGCTGGAACCTCCTTTATACCAATTATATAATATTTATGGTCCTACTGAAACCACTGTCTATGCCACAAGTAAAATTGTTGAGCACAAGGAAACAAATATCCCTATCGGCCTCAGCAACACCACTGCTCCTTGCATGATTGTCAACAAATACGGCAAGCGACTTCCTGTCGGAGCTGCTGGTGAATTGATAATCACTGGCAAACAGGTGGGACGCGGCTATCTTAATCAACCAGATAGGACCGCAGAAGTATTTGGCGTTTTTGGAGAACATTCCTACAAAACTGGTGACGTTGTACGCTACCGCGAAAATGGCGATATAGAATTTATCGGACGCAAAGATGGTCAAGTAAAAATTCGCGGATTCAGGGTTGAACTGAAAGAAGTGGAATCTGTAATCCGTGAATTTGAAGGTATCAAAGATGCCACCGTCCAGGCTTTCGATCTTGACAGCGGAGGAAAATACATCGCTGCCTATATTGTCAGCGGCTCTCAGATTGACATTCAGGCAATGAATGATTTCATTGCATCGCAAAAGCCTCCTTATATGGTGCCTGCCGTAACAATGCAGATTGATGCTATACCACTTAACGTAAACCAAAAGGTTGATAAGAAAAAACTGCCAAAGCCTGAGGTCAAACATCCTGAAAGCAATGAAGGAAACATGCCTGTACGCGAACTGAACATACTGGAAAAGCAGCTCGTTGAGATAACTGAACAACTCATCGGCAACACTCCTGACATTGCGACTCCACTGACACATTGCGGACTATCATCGATACTCTCCATGCGTCTGGCTGCAAAGATTAACAAGCAGTATGGCTTCAAATTCTCCATTAAGGAATTGATGGGAGGAGCAACAATACTGACAATCGAAAACGCAATCCTAAATCAATTTATCAGTCGTTTGGGATCCAACCCAACAAACCTCAAAACCTCAAAACCTCAAAACCTCAAAACCGTTTCCACCTCTCAGCTCTCATCTCTCACCTCTCAGCTCTCATTCTCCCAGCAGGGTGTCTATCTTGACTGTCAGGCACAACCTGATACGCTCATCTACAACCTTCCAATGGAAGTAAAATTCCCTGCGTCTGTTGATACTGACAAACTTGCTGAGGCAACAAAAGCCGTACTTGAATCACATCCTATCCTGTTTGCCCATTTCAGCGAAGATGACCAAGGAAACACCATCCAGACCTTAGATGCAGAGAAAACAGCTGAAGTTACAATCGAATTGGCTGAGTCGGACAATGACTACGAAGAACTGAAAAAAGCATTTCTCCGTCCATTCAATCTGAAGACCGACCGCCTGTTCCGTGCAAAGGTAATCCACCTGCAATCCAGCAACGAAAAGATACTGCTCATAGACATTCATCATCTTGTATGCGACGGTGGCTCGGTGGAAATCATGATAAATCAGATAATCAGTGCCCTGAAGGGTTCTGCCATCGAAAACGAGACTTATACATATCTTGATTTCTGTGCTGACCAAAGACGTTTCGCTGAAAGTCAGGAATTTCTTGAACATAAGGAATTCTTCTCACAACAACTGAAAGATTTTGATGCTGTCACCGAAATATTGCCAAACGTCAGCACTTCTGAACCTGGCAAACCAAAAGAAGTGGCTATCAGCATCCCATCAATTCTCACCTCTAACCTCTCACCTCTAACTTCTAATAATGGTGTCTATGTCACAGAAGCCGAATTCTGGCTTGCAGCAACTGCCTACGCATTAGGCAGATTCTCCAATAGTCGTGACGTGTATTTCTCAACCGTCAGCAGCGGTCGCCAGAATCTCGATATTGCCGACACTGTGGGCATGTTTGTAAACACACTGCCTATCTCGGCACACATTAAAGATCAGACTGTCGGGGAGTTTATTCAGGAAGTGGCAAAGACCTTCAAGGATACCACCGACCACGAAAACTATCCTTTCTCCCACATAGCAGGCGACTACGGCTATAAGGCAGGTATAACCTATGCCTATCAGTTAGGACTCATCGGAGACAACACAATCGATGGAAAGGAAATCCTGTGGAACCAGTTCGGACTCGACAAGCCAATGTTCAGAATAGCCATCTTCATTGAGATGTACAACGGCAAGCCGTCCATCGTACTGCAATACGATGATTCGCTCTATTCTGAATCGCTTATCCGCTCACTCACCGAAAGCATTGTTTCAGCAGCATGTAACATGGTTGCCAATTTGGACTTACCTGTCAAAAAACTAAGCCTGATGACACCAGCTGCCACAGCCGAAATCTGCAACATCGGAAAAGGTGAGGAATTAGACTACGACCAAAACCTCACCATTCCTGACATTCTTCGCCGACAGGCACAACTCACCCCAGATGCCGTTGCCGTGGTGTTCCACGATAAGGAACTCACCTATCGACAACTGGACGACGTCACAGAATCCATGGCATGCACTCTCCAATCGCTTGGAGTCGGTCGCGAGACTGTTACTGGAATCATGATTGACCGTTCTGAACTGATGGTAATCTTCCCTATGGCAGTGATGAAGGCTGGTGGTGCCTACATGCCACTCGACCCAGAATTTCCTGAAGACCGATTGCTGTTTATGTGTGAGGACGCAAATGTGAATCTCATTCTCACCTCCGATGGTCTGGCACAAAAAATAATGCCAAACTACAAAGGACGAATAATCAACGATAACGATAACCTCGAAATCTCGAAATCTCGAAACCTCACAAACCCTCAACCTACCAATCTCATGGTCGTGCTCTATACTTCCGGGTCAACTGGAAAGCCTAAGGGTGTGCTGTTAGAGCAAAGAAGCATAGTCAACTTCTGCCACTGGTATGTCAAGAACTGCAACATGACAAGCAACGACAGCACTATTGCATACGCAAACTTTGGGTTCGATGCACACATGCTTGACCTCTACCCTACCTTCCTTGCTGGTGCTACAGTGCATATTCTCGACACCGACATACGCCACGACCTTGTGGCAATGAGCGAATACATCAATAAACATAAACTCACCATTTCGTTCATGACCACACAGATTGGTTGCCAAATGGTTAGTCTGTTCGACATGCCTTCTATTCGTTGTTTTTCTGTTGGTGGAGAGAAAATGCCACACATCACTACTCCTGCCTACAATTTCTACAATCTCTATGGCCCTACAGAGTGCTCTGTGGCCTCAACCTGCAACAAGGTGACAGAACATTCATCCGATGGAAAGATAATAGGAAAACCATTAGCCAACTATCAACTCTACGTTGTGGATGCCGACAAGAACATTCTTCCTGCCGGTGCAGCGGGAGAACTGCTTGTCGAAGGACGCTGCGTAGCACGCGGTTACTTGAACCGTCCTGACGTAAATGCTGAAAAATTCATAATCATCAACGATAACGATAACCTTGAACCCTCAACCCTCAACCCGGTTGGTGAGTCTGTCGAACCACAACCCTCAACCCTCGCCTACCGCACTGGCGACCAGGTACGCTGGACTGCTGATGGCAACATCGAATACATAGGTCGTATGGACGGACAGGTGAAACTGCGTGGCTTGCGCATCGAACTCGGAGAGGTGGAAACCATGATGACCCGATTCCCTGCCATACGTCTGGCTGCTGCCGCTGTCAGGGATGTTGCTGGTTCACAGCATCTGTGCGGCTATTTCACCGTAAAGGAAGGCATGACTGTCAGCGAGGATGAACTCAAAGAGTTTATGCGACAAAGTCTCACCGACTTCATGATACCCGACTTCTTCGTGTTGCTCGACACAATGCCACTGACACCAAACGGCAAAATCGATAAGAAAAAACTGCCTATCCCAGATTCAAACAGCGTGCAGGACTATGTAGAACCACGCAACGATGTAGAACGCTTCTTCTGCGAGGTCGTGGCAAAAACTCTTAATCTCGAACGTGTTGGCATAACCGACAATTTCTTCCAAATTGGTGGAACATCGCTAATTGCCATGCGTCTGGCTGTTGCCATTTCCAAAGGAGGATACAACATGGTGTATAAAGACCTGTTCGACCATCCTACACCTGAAGATATGGCAAGATTCGTAACTGGCACGCAAATTTCAGACCCTTCGACCAGCTCAGGGCAGGCGCAAAACGATACAACCATCACCGGCTACGATTACAGCAGGATAAATCATATTGTAAGCAATAACAATATCGGCACTTATCTTAGCGACACTTCCCAACACACTCTGGGCACAGTCTTCCTTACAGGTGCTACTGGCTATTTAGGCATTCATGTGCTCCATGAACTGCTCGAAAATCCTGACATTCCAGCCATCTACTGCCTTGTTCGTGGCAGTAAGAACTATGCTGCCTTGTCACGACTGCAGACATTGCTCTATTATTATTTCGATAATACATATAAAGATTTAGTCGGAAAACGCCTGTTTATAATCGAAGGCGACGTAACGAAACCGTTCGACTACGTCAACGTACATATCGACACTGTCATAAACTGTGCTGCCAACGTGAAACATTTCTCTGCTGGTACCGACATTGAAGACATCAATATCGGAGGCACCATAAATTGCATCGACCTCTGCTTGCGCACTGGAGCACGGTTCATCCACACCTCTACAGGTAGTGTCGGTGGCCTCACAGTGAGCGACGACAAGAACGTCACTCCGCACATACTGCTCGAAAAAGAACTCTGGTTCGGACAAGACCTCGACAATAAGTACGTCCTCTCAAAATTCATTGCAGAGCGCAAAGTACTGGAAGCCATTGCAGAGAAAGGACTAAAGGCTAAGATAATGCGAATGGGCAACCTCGGTCCACGTAGCACAGATGGAGAATTCCAGGTCAACTTCCATAGTAATGCCTTCATGGGACAACTGAAAGGCTTCCAGACTCTCCAAGCCATACCATATTCAGCAATGCCGACCCAAGCGGAATTTTCGCCTATCGATGATGCAGCACGCGCCATCTGTCTGCTCAGCACAACCAACGACAACTGCACCATCTATCATGCCATCAATTCCCACCGACCACTGTATATGGACATCATCAAATGCATCAACAAAATTGGATTCACTATCCGTCCAATCGACAATCAGGCATTTGAAGCTATCTTGCAAGATGCACTCCAGGACAACAACAAGGCAGACATCCTGCAATCCATGCTCGCCTACTCCACTCGCAGCGACGGTAAGACATGTGTTGAAAATACATACGCCTCGGATTACACCACACAAGTGCTGCTCCACTTGGGATTCCAGTGGGACATGACCACATGGGATTACATAGAGCAGTTCCTGCTAAAAATCCAATCCCTCGGCTTCTTCGATGAAGACTATGTTAGGTAATTCCCCATTCAATGAATTATCGGTTGTGGGTTATGGTTATTAACCGAAAACACACAACCGATAATTTATTGTTCAAAATGGCGAATAGACATCTGCAACAATACCAAGGCATTTTCTCGGTTTTTGGGCGCAAGTGAAATCTTCCGTGGATGCATACCCTCCCCATACTAACCAAAGATCGTACAGACACGATACAGAAAGTATGGGATGTCTGCCACACCATGTACCTGTGCTTTAAATCCCTTCATATTGGCATTGAGTGATTCAGCAGCAGCATTGGAT
>JAZLEX010000149.1:0-3851 GCA_045615485.1 Prevotella sp. | reverse complement strand
AGCTATCTTCTGCAGACGCCATGTGTTGTAGAAGATGTTGCCCTTGAAATCGAAAGTTACGTTGTTCTTGTTAGGATAGTTGTTTGCAAATTCCTTGTTAGAAGGAAGGTTGACAAATGTGTTGTTTGTCATTACCCAACTTTCCTTAGCATCGAACTGAGGCTCTGCCCAAGCCTTCTGAGCCTGAGAGTTGCTGTTGTTCTGGAGACGGAGGAATCTGTTGTCATTGTTTTCTACAATATTATATAATGTAGAGCCTTCAATAATAATATCCTTGATAGAACCTTCATTATTGCTGTTGCCTACCCAGTTAATGTAAGAATCAATACCAGTTGCTACGTCGAACTGAGCGATAGTGTTCACAATCTTCAATGTCTTCAGATTCCACTCACGCTTGTTAGCGCTAATCCATGAAGTATGGATGCCTGAGAAGTTACAGCCATTGATAACGATTGCACCTGTGTTGTAGAATGCCTTTGCACGGAGGTTGTTAACCTCACCTTCTGTTACAGGATATTTAGCACCTACGAGTACTGAATCAGGATTTGCTGACAGAGCGATAGGAGCAATCGTATTGTTGTCACAATCGAAGTTAACATTGTTGATTTCAATGCCCTGCATACCTGCAATCTGTCCAGTAGGACCAAGTTTTACAATAGCACCATTACCATCGACAACGATGTTCACAAGACCTGCATCAACAGGATTCTTCAAATCATACGCAACTGTACCATCAAGAGTGATAACTGCTGTTTCTCCCTGAGCCTTATCTGCTACTGCTTTTGCAATCATATTTCCTAAGTCTGGAGTACTTGAATATGTAAATACATCCCAGCCACCTTCCCATTTTTGCAGTTCAGGAGTACCCTTGTATAAAAGCCATTCGCCAGTAATTTCAGCAGAAATAGTACCGCCTACTTCCCAAGTTTCAGGAACATTATACTCATAGAGTTCAACAGCTGTTCCGTTAACATTAGTATAAACACCATTTTTATAACCTCCGTTAGTCACATAGAAAGAGTCAATAGGAAGATCTGTAAGAGTAACGTTAACCTTAGTTGAAGCTTCTTGAGCAGGAAGTTTTTCCATCAGTTCTGCAAGAGAAGCAAATGAAGGAATCTTCTTATAAGTCTTGCTTACTTGAGCACTTTCTTTATCACCCTTCTTTGCCATAGCATAAATTGTAGAAGTTTCCTCAACTTTAATAGGACCTTCGTACAATACTGCATTCATTGAAGTTACTTCTTCACCGATGTGATAGTAAATTTCAGCACCTTCAGTATCACAAGTAAGAGAAACCATTACTGAATCAAGGAATTCTGTCTCTTCAGGATCAAATACTGGTACTCCAACAGCATCTGCTGAAAGTTCGTAGTTTACACCAAATACCACAAAGCGTCTGTCTGATGTAAATGTAATTTCAGTAGCACCCTTAGGGTCAAATGTGTAATAATGATCTTCTGCCTTTCCTACCAGAGTGAAAGGAGGATTGCTGGTAATGCCGTCATCGGAAGCAATGGTATATTCAACACCATTAACAGTCATTGTAGTTGACCCTGCACCCTTCCAGCCAATAGCATGGAAATGTAACATCTTTGTGCCAGCAGGAATAGTTGTGGTGCAAGAACCAACCTTAGAAGATGTGCCGCACTTAACACCATTATACTCTCCTCCATCATATTTGAAAACAGCTGCTTGAGAGTTTGCTCCTGCAACCAGTTCAACATTGCTGGTATAGGTTGTTGCATAACCAGAAGGAACTTCTTTGACTTTCACCACAATATTATTTACAACATAAACTTCAGAAGACACTTTGTCAACTGTAGCAACTACAGACACAGAAGCTGCTTCATTTGCTTCTGTGAAGATTTCTGGAGTTATTGTCCAATCTATACTGGAAGTGATGACTGCTTTTGCTTGATCATCATATGTACCAGTAACGACCAAACCTGTAGGGTCAAATTTATCGCCAACATAGTATTCCATCTTGGTAGGAACACTGGAAATCTCAATAGACACCAAAGTCTTTTGTACTGGCGGTGTTGGGGTTTCTCCAACAGGGATTAGCCACACATTAGTTTGAGAATTCGCATAAGAACCAAAATTTAGAGAGGTACTACTGTTTTTCTGCAGACAATAGTCGTTAATCTTCATGTTGATGAGACCATCTGAATCAGTAAAGGTCCAATCTTCTGCAGTTTCAACAACATTTACCTTACCATTTGCTTTGGAACTGGCTAAAGACAGGTATAATCCATCACCAACTGCGATAGAATAACCACCAGAAGTCTTTGTGATTGTTGCAACAACTGCCTCGGATTGATTTGTGGTGCTCGTTCCCGAAACACCAGTCGCAGCTTTGGAAACATCTGCTTTGAAATAATAATCCGTTTCACTCATAGTTGCACCAATGTAGTAATTACTGCCACTGACAATGTCTGCCACAGAGCAAATCTTATCTGCCCACATGCCAACGCTCATAAGAGCAGCAATTAAGAATAGAAAAATTTTCTTCATAAGCAATAAAAAATTAATAAAAGATTAATAAAAAAATAATAAGATTAGTAAATAATTACGCTTGCAAAGTTAAGTAAAAAAAAATATAATACAAATTTTTTAACAAAAAATAATATCTTTCAAGCGGATAAATATATAAAATAGGTGTAGCACCAAAAAAGAAGCTGTGCCAAATGACACAGCTTCTTTTCTATTTTCATTCAGTATTTTCTATACTGAAATCTATTCTTTACTTGCAAAGATACTTCTTGCCGTTTACAATGTAAACATTACCCTTTATTGGGTTCATTATCTTGCGACCACTCAAATCGTAAGTTCCTTCACCGAAGAACTGAGCGTTCTTTGCAGAGATATCATTGATTCCTGTTGGATTATTGCTACCAGTATATACCTGACCTTCAGGAATAATTACTATTGACTGCAAACGGAAATCCTGAGGAGCCTTGAAATCAAATTCACCAGTTGCCGTTACAACTACCTGATATGACTTGTATGTACCACCCCAGTGGAAGTCGAATGATGCAGGTTCGCAATTATAGAATTCCAATGTACCTGATGTAGAAGGTGCATAACCAACGAACTTGATAGTATCGTTAACACCTACATTCGGAATGTAGAATTCTGCACCCTTCTGAATCTGGATATACTCGTAATTCTCTGAACCATCGCCTACCAATACCTTCCATGCATCTGCTGTCCAAATAATACCTTCTGCGAAGCTAAGTTTGTGAGTACCATCAGAAGTAAGCTCTTCAGCCAAAAGAGGCTTCTTCAAGAACATACGATAGTCACCTGTACCTTCCCAATATTCATCATTAGCCTTCATTGATGCATAGTCTTCTGTATAGGCATTTGCTATTTTGCTGAAGTCCCATTCACGAATTGTTGTTACAGGAACTGGCACTTCTCTTACATTAATAACAATCTGAGTTGACGCTGTATAAGTATAATCTGTTGCTGCAAGAGTTGCAGTGATGACTGTTACACCAGCACTTATTGCTACAAATTTTCCATCTTCTACTACACCTACTTCAGGATTGCTTGATGTATAAGTAATAGTTGCACCTGATGGCGCTGTAGTCTCAAATGTCAAAGGATTTTCATCACCAACATGCATGATTGTTGACTCTCCTGCGAATTCTATAGTAGCTTCTTCGCGAACTACTTTCTGTACATAGATCCAGTCGAGACCGCCACCATCTACTGTCAGACCCTTCAGATAGAGCTTAGTGTCTTCTGCGATAGTGAATTCTGGACTCTGGTATGACTGTACATAACCGTAGATTGCTGCCTGGAATAATGTATCTGTACCGATGAACAGGTCGAATGTTTCT
>JAZLEX010000148.1:0-4883 GCA_045615485.1 Prevotella sp. | reverse complement strand
CTTCGGATTGGTCTTGCCTCGACCATCGTAGGAAACGTTGCCTCCTTCGCCCGCCTTGAACTCAACGCGGTCTTCGGATTCGCGCATCTGCTGGAGTTGCTGTATGGTGAATTTATTCATTGTTGTTGCGGTCTTTGCTTTTGATACGTTTATCTCAATCAAGATTCTTTCTCTTGATTGAACTCTTCTTGTCTTACCAACTCCTGTACTGGCACTTCAAGTGCATTAGCAATAGCGATAAGTGCCTCGAGACTTGGTTGGGTGGTATTGGTCACCCACTTGGAAACAGTTGCTGGGTCTTTGCCCAATTTGTCAGACAACCATTTATTGTTCAGGTCGCGTTCTGCAAGTACAACTCTAATTCTATTTAATTTTGCCATGATTGAATCGCTTTGTTTGGTGCAAAAATACTAAAAATAAATGATATAAATGCAAAAACACTCAAAAACCTGCTATAATAAGACAAAATATTGTCAAAAGCGTCAATCTTTTGATGCGGATATTCCAAGATACGAACGCATATGTATAAGATAAGGTTTGATTGTCACGCCAAGGTGTCAAACGATGATATGCATCAAGAAAATGTAGCAGAATAGTGCTTTTTTATGTGGTTATTTTTGGTTATTCAGGAATAAATCCTTACCCTTGCATCGGTTTTGTAACATGTTGATTATCAATGCTTATTTGGGTTTTTGCGACATGTAAGCAACACCTTGTGCTAACGCATTGATAGTCAATATTAGTCGTTTTCGAGGAGGATAAAATAGCTCCTCCCCTACTCCCCATACAAAAGCCGTGGGACTCACAGCGAGCCGCACGGCTTTTTATTTTCTTCTTTCGAATAAAATTACCAAATCACCGGATTTCAAGATTACCGGATTACCGGATAACCCTCTTCACACCCTTCTCCCAATATGTGGCGAGGAGGCGGGCGCCTGTGGGATTCGGGTGCAGATAGAACTTGCCGGAATGGCCCTGCTCCTCGTCGAAGAGTTCGGGGTGGTTCCTGAAGGCTTTGAAGGCCTTTTTCTTGCCCGTCATGACGCGGCCACGGTAGGCCTTGGCAATCTTGCGGATAACGGGGTGGTAGGTCTGCAGGCGGTCAAGGCCGGCTTGCAGATACCGCGCTCCGTTGTGGGTCGTGGGGCTGTACCAGATGGGAAAGTTCAGCACGATGCGGGCGTCGGGATAGCGGGTGAGGAGCGTATCGATTATCGCGCACATATTCTTCTCATACTGCTCCGGACTCACGGGGGCTCCGTTGCACCTCGTCTCCGCGCTGTCGTTCGTGCCGAGCATAATCGAGAAGATATGCTGTGCCCCGGGCGTAAACAACCCGTCAGCCGCTGCAATCATAGGGCCGAAGCACTTCCCGCTTCCCGGCAGCCAGTCGTAGGTGGTCGTGCCGCTCCTTCCGCGGTTGGCATATTTCACGTCATACCCTTCCTCACGCAATAGCTCCACGGTTTGCGGCGCCGGTCCCTCCGTTTCGGGATGGGCCAGTCGGGCTCCCTGTGTAATGCTGTTGCCGATGAAGACTATCTCCACGGCCTTCTTACCCTCCGCAAAGGTAGTGAGGGGGAAAAGGATAAGGATAAGGAATAAAATGGGGCGTTTCATATATTGGAATTTCATTTGTCAGTTTTGCGCTATATATTTGTCAGGTTTTACCTTCTCCACGAGATTATCGGGAAAACAGGAGGGCTGTTCCTGACGGTCATCGTTTTTGTTTTTCTACTTATATGGCTAATGCGTGATTGCTATGATAATAAATTAATGACCCCCTCCATCGTAGTATCCGTAAACGTACGCCAGATTTCGAGACTCACTTTCTTGTAGTCATCAAATAACCGACCGACATACTCTATCTCAAACACCAAGCGGAGGTCATTCTTATCTTCATTCGTCTGACCTTCCTTGCGGTAGCCGAGGCGTGCAATCTTGATGTAGTAGAGATCGCGGATTCCTTTGCCCGAAAGATACGGCATGAAGTAGTAGAGCTTGTTGAGCGCCACCGTTGCAGGGAACTTCTTGCCTGCAACGGTAAATCTTAGCCGAGCCATCGAAATACTGCTCCCAATTGTCCTTCTTGACGTTGCAGATAAGGAGGTTCTTGGTGAGGTCGATAGGCAATTGATGATGAATATATTTCGTGCCGTATTCAACCTCAATACCCTCGCGAACCATGAGGTTCTCAACCAAAGGTTCTTCGCCGTGTTGTTCAAATAGGCAAAAGAGGTCAAGCTGATGATATTGAGCAGGTCGTCTAGTGAACGCCCCTTCGGAGGAGCGAACTCTACACCAGCAGGAGAAATGATCGTATAGAACTGGCTTGCAACTGCATGACCAGCTTGAACGCTGGCTGATTCTGATTGCCACGGCCCTCGTGGGTAGTGCCGACAGCAAAACTGTCGCGAACGGTAACTTTTAGAACTATCTAGCACTACCGTTACAAGCGATTTCGTCGCTTGCCATGTTTGCTGCGTGTTATCCATTTGCTATCCTTTCTGCCATTGCGTTAAGCTCAAGGCACTGAGCGCGAGAGATTGTTTTCTTCTCCATGTGATACTCCCAAGGGCTTATCTGTAAGAGCAAACCCTCGGAGCAAGCATCAAAAGCCTCGCCAGAGGGCTTATAGAGCTTCGGAAAGCCGTTCTCACGCAGGAGGATGATGCGGAAACCACGATTCATGGCTTCGCGCAGCACCTCCTTCTCTTTGGGTGAGATTGCGGCACTTACCAGCACTCCGCCACGTTCACCACATGCCAGCCACTCTTCGCGCAGACGGGCGTTCTCCTCGTCCGTATAACGGCGATGCACGATGACCGCCATCTTGTCAGGGATATCGAGCAGGAACCGATTGCCCACAATCTGGCAACTATGCTCAGCCACCTCCATACCGTAGATTACGGTAAAAAGCTCTGGATTCTGGCGTTTGAGGAGCAGGCGGCGGGGATTGTCATCCAGATAAGCCTTCCAATTGTCAAGCTGCCCCTCATGAAGGAGAATCTTGTCATTGTAGCCTTCTTCGAAAAGACCTTGACGTGGAGGTTCATTCATTCCGAAAATCTTCCAATACGCATTGTTGCAGCCAGATTTGAAGCCAGCCACAACCTTACCCAGATGCTTCTTCTCTGGCAGGTCTTCCTTGACTCTGACAATCATGTGGATGTGGTCGGGCATGATGCAAACCTTCCACACTTCCACCTGCGGGTAAAATCGGTTGATTTTGCAGATATCTTCTCTCAATATGGTATTTCCCAAATCCGAATACTCAACACGAGGTGCATCAGGAGAGCCATGAGGAGCCTCAGCATTTCCTTTCAACTCACCAAATAAAGGCAAACGTCCTTCCACCACAAGCGTCAGCATGTATGTGCCTTTCTTGCGGTAGTCATGCCAGGGGCATCTGCGCTTCATGGAGTGCTTTGTCTCGTGCACCTCCATGCCGTGTGCTATGGCTTCTTCGTGGTTCATCGTCTTTCCTAAATTATAGCACAAAGTCAAACTGAGTTTTTTGTAGTTCTTGGTTATACTGTTTGTCAAGGCTATCATACGAGAGAAATTTGACTCTACCCTTTATTGCCGAAAAAGCACTGTACCCCAATTTTTTATTGTATTCAGGCAGTCGTTTCGCGTCTGCTACGATAACCATTCTTGCCGAAAAATCTCTTAAATCATAATATTTTAGCAATGAGTTCTGAATATCGGTAGAATGTTCTACTTCAAAAAACGAATCAGGAAGATGCCTTTCGTTGAACCATATTACATCAATTGTAGAACTGCGTTGTACAAGTTCTTCGTATGTAAATGTCGGTATAACATCTATCGTGCTCATATGACCAAGTGAATCCCCCTCAAGAAACTTTTTGTTTTTGTCTTGGGCAGGAACAAAGGTATCCAGTTTATGCATCTTACCTATCTCTAACAACAAACCTTGATAATAGGTGTGATTGAATGTGTTTACAATCTCAGAATCTCTATTCTTGTCTGTCTGTACAACAATCCCATTATTTTCAAGTTGCTGTTTATGAGATAGAAGTCCATACAATCCTGGCTTAATCTTATATATCTGCTTTGGCGTTCGTTGTAGAATACATCTGATTGATGCAAACGGAGTTTTGGTATGCCATACTGCATCAGTCATATTGAAAATGTTCTGGTTTATTTGCATTATACTTGCAACACCACCTAATTGGCGTATAGTTTCTACAACAGCTTCTGTTTGAGTCATTTTCTTAATCATTTAGAGCACACCAATCAACTTTATAATACCACTCTACCATGTGCAGCATATCGACAGCTTCCACGGCATCTGTATGTTCATTGGCTTTATACATAAAATCACCTAATGTAACATCTATTATTTCATGAAATTTCTTAGCTGAGAAAGAATTGATCAGGGACACGGGTATTGTATCTTTTCCTAATTCATCATCGTCTATTGTGAAGTAGAGTTCATTGTCATAGATGAGAAAACTTGTCACACTCCTTACTTGCTGTTCTGGATTGTCAAGATTAATCCAATAAGCATTTTCTTCTTCAAAATGAATTATCCTATCTTGATGCTTGATCATCAGATTCTTGATGTAGTCCAAACATTCATTTGTTATTACAGCAAGTCGTGTCTGTATTTCTGTATATTTGTAATCCATATTAGCCCCCTTCTTTATTCGTTATTCTTTCTTAGTCCTTCAACCTGTCCTAACTGTACGCCATCCTCATTCATCCAGTACTCCCAACCATTACGTGAGCCATGAAGGATGATGGCAGCCGTGGTGGAAAGGGCTGTGGCGTTCACTCTTTTGGGGTAGAATGAATGATTTGTAGCGAAGACCAACTGTTGGTTATCTTCTCGCAATATACCATTTTCTTTCAGTTCT
>JAZLEX010000147.1:0-15107 GCA_045615485.1 Prevotella sp. | reverse complement strand
ATTATTGAAGTCGAGTGAGTGATGGGTGTATCCCAACCCTGCAAGAAAAGAGCCGCAACTTCGTTTCTGTTGAGTGCTTTGGCTGTATGCTGCAGGATAGGAAAAATGTTTGTGATTGAAGACGTAGTAGAGATTGAAGCCGCTTGTGCCGATTTCAATACCATCAAAATTCAAGTTGCGCAACCTATCGGTATTGACATCTGAACCGACGTCAATTGATTTGATGCGGTAATAGTTTCCTGTATTGCGGAAGAACACATCGAGTCCAAAGAGTGAGGTATAGATGCTGGCTTTGAAATCCTTGCGCATATTGCGTTCGTCGCTCATTCGTCCAAAATTGACATCAAGCGCATAGCCAAGAAAGAGCCATCGCCAACCAAAATACGGACCGACACGGGGATTCAGGTCTGGTCCTAAAGTCACAGTCAGATTTTTGTCTATCTTGATGCGATAGCGCTCCATTGACTGTGTGCCTTGCACCATTGCTGCAAAATTGTAATGATTGGGTTCTATGTAAGTGGTATCATAATCATTGAATGCTTCTACGAAATCGTTTGCGACATTAAGTGCTTTTTTGAAAAAATTTTCACTGAAAGCAGTTGTTGTCTGCAAAAGAAAAAATCCCGTTACAAATAACTTCGTTAGATTCATCACCCTGTTTAGAACTTTTTCAATATCTTATCAAGCACCCAGTTCGTAGGTGTTGCTGTTATACTATCGCAATTGCAGATGCCAATCCCTTGCAGATGTTTTACTACACTCTCGATAAGAGGCAGTTGGACATGGGCAGGATTAGGTATTTCGAAATGTTCAACGCCTGTAATGGTATGCAGAGTTATCGGGTCGTAATTAAATACGGAAAAATACACTGAGCCTTTGTCGCCGATTATTCCTATCCTGTCTTCACGTGCAGAATCGTCAGCCACAAAGCACCATGAGCCACTGCCAACAAGTCCGTTACTGAACTGATAACATGCACTCACCGTATCTTCGGCTGCATACAGATGGGCACGATTGGTAGCCACTCCTTCGGCTTCGACTATCACTCCGAAGAAATATTGCAGCAAGTCGAACTGATGTGGGGCTAAATCATAGAAATATCCACCTCCAGCGATGTCGGGTTGCAGTCGCCACGGCAGATTTTTAATATTGAAGTCTAATTCTCGTGGCGGCACGGCAAAACGTATGCTCACACTTACTGGAGTACCTATTGTTCCTGTGTCAATAATCTCTTTCACTTTAAGAAAATATGGCAGGCATCGGCGATAGTATGCAACAAAACATGGTATGCCAGTTTCCTGGGAAACACGGTTGATTCTGGCACAGTCGGAATATGATGCTGCCAATGGCTTTTCCACATACACGGGTTTACCAGCATTCATTGACATTATGGCAAATGTGGCATGCGATGAAGGCGGGGTGGCAATATACACTGCATTGACATCAGGATCATCGATAAGTTCCTGAGCATCGGTGTAATATCGCTTTATGTCATGACGTTCGGCATAAGAACGTGCTTTAGCCTCATCGCGACTCATTACGGCTATAATATCAGAACCGTCAACAAGGCGAAATGCAGGACCGCTTTTCTTCTCGGTCACTTCTCCGCAGCCAATGAATCCCCACTTAATTTTCGTCATCTTTGCCTATAACATTTTTGTTGTGTAATGCAGATTCAATTATTTCGTGACTTTTGCTGATAACTGTTTGCATATCAGTGTCGCTATTAAAAGCTATCGGTTCATGGATGGTAAGTGTCAGCGGATGACGATGGACGAAGCTCAGTCCTTTTGTTGATGGAAGAATATTGAAAGAGCCATTGATGGTCATTGGCACTATCGGCAACTGCAGACTTTCCGCAAACACAAATGCTCCTTTCTTGAAAACTCCCATCCTGCCAGTCTTTGTGCGAGTGCCTTCAGGGAACACACATACTGACATTCCGCTGCGAAGAATATTACTGGCAGTTTCGTAGGTTTGTTTTGCACTTTCTTTTTTTCCACGTTGAACAAAAATATGGTTTGCCTTGCGGCATGCCTTTCCTACAAGTGGTATTTTCTCCAGTTCGGCTTTCATCAGCCATTTGAAATTGCGACCAAGATAACCATAAATAAGCCAGATATCAAACGCTCCCTGATGATTGCTGATAAAGATGTAGGACTGCTTCGGATTGAGTTTTTCCATTCCTTCAACCTTGACTGGTATGAACAGAATCTGACAAATGAAACGCGACCAGTTGCGTGGAGGAATAAAGCTCCAGAAATCACCATTCCCGATTGTGCAGCCAATAATCGTTGATATAGCCGTTGCTATAGTTGCGAGTAATATCAAAGGCACGCAAACTATCAACTGATAGATACAATAAAATATTCTCATCATGTTGAAAAATATCCCCGACTATTAATCGGGGATTCAAATAATGTTTTATAACGATAATGTTTAGTTCTGACTACCTCCGACAATATCGAGCAGTTCGCTCGTAATGGCTTGCTGACGGGACTTGTTGTATTGCAAGTTAAGTTCGCGGAGCAATTCGTCGGCATTGTCAGTAGCTGTCTGCATAGCAATCATTCGTGCAGCATGCTCACAAGCATTGCTGTCGAGGAATGCTGTGTACATCTTTAGGTCAAGAGCCAATGGAATAAGTTTACTCAACACTTCATCAACATTCGGTTCAACGATGAAATCGACATTAGGAATCATTGTTGGCGTATAGTCATCGTTAACCTTTTCTGCCTCTGCACCTTGTCTCCTGAGATATTCCATCGCTGCATCAGTGGCATTCATGTGTGTCAAGTCGCGCTGACGGCGGTTAAGCACATCGTTGGTAACATCGATAGGCAGATATTGCTCGCGAGTTATGATTAGCGAGGCTGTGCTGCGGAAATGGTGATAAAGAAGTTCCACCTTATCTATCTTATGAGATGCAAAATCTTCCATCAGCTGTCGCGCAATCTGTCCGCATCCTTGTGGATTAGGCTTCTCACAGAGTTTGTTGTATTCGCCCTGCGGAGTAAACCCAAGTTTTTTCACCTTATCATAAACCTTGCGACCAATTGGATAGATGAGAATATTTTCACGCCCAACCTTTTCGCTATATTCTGCAATTACTTGCTGAAGGAGTCGGATTATGTTTGCATTGAAACCTCCACACATACTACTGTTTGACGTGAAGACAACAATGGCAACCTTCTTGATTTCCTTGTGTTCAAGTTCATATTCGGAAGTCAGGTCTTCCGCTGCAAGGAATGTCTTGAGTATGTGATCGAGTTCTGTTTCGTAGGGAAGCATGTTCTCTATCATCTGTTGCGCATGGTGGAGCTTTGACGATGCAACCATCTTCATAGCACTCGTTATTTTACGAGTGCTATTAACCGATGTTATTCTTGTTTTTATTTCCTTTAATGAAGGCATTTAACTATAATACGGT
Source organism: Prevotella sp. (assembly GCA_045615485.1). Taxonomy (GTDB): domain Bacteria; phylum Bacteroidota; class Bacteroidia; order Bacteroidales; family Bacteroidaceae; genus Prevotella. The sequence continues at coordinate 11,677 of JAZLEX010000147.1, read as the reverse complement.
TGTTGATTGTTTCTTTATTATTCAAGTTTCGCAAGTTAAAAACTTGCTCACTTTATCGGTTTTGCGGTTTTACGGTTATCACTCTATGATACTATTGAATTTAAGTTTCTATTATAACCGTATAACCGTACGACCTATAAGCGTAGCGACCGTATAACCGTTCAAGTTGAGCTAGCGAAACTTGAAATTATTACTTACTCTTTGTATTGTCCGGCAACACCAGCCATGACTTCTTCGATAATCTTTGTTACGTTATCGTCAATCTTTCCGCTGGCAAGTACATCAATGACATCATTCTGATGCTGTAAACGTAGTTGGTCGAGGAATGTTTTTTCACATTCTCGCACAGATGTAACAGGAACATCGCGCATAAGACCATGAGTTCCACAATACAATATTGCAATCTGTTCACCTACAGGCTGTGGAGAATACTGAGGCTGAATGAGAAGTTGATTGTTCTTTCGTCCTCTGTCGAGTGTCATTGCCGTCACTGGATCCATATCACTTGAGAACTTTGAGAACGACTCAAGTTCACGATACTGTGCCATGTCAATTTTCAGTGTACCTGCAACTTTCTTCATTGATTTCACTTGAGCACTACCACCAACACGACTCACCGAAATACCAACGTTGATTGCTGGGCGGAAACCTTGGTTGAAGAGGTTCGACTCAAGATAAATCTGTCCGTCGGTGATTGAGATTACGTTTGTTGGGATGTATGCTGAAACGTCGCCTGCCTGTGTCTCGATGATTGGAAGTGCCGTAAGTGAGCCTCCACCCTTTACCTTGCCTTTCATACATTCAGGCAAGTCGTTCATCTGCTCTGCCACTTCCTGCTGATCATTGATACGTGCTGCACGCTCCAAAAGACGAGAGTGGAGATAGAACACGTCGCCAGGGTATGCTTCGCGTCCAGAAGGACGGCGGAGAATCAATGATACTTCACGATAGGCTACAGCCTGCTTTGAAAGGTCGTCATAGACAACCAAAGCAGAATGACCTCTGTCGCGGAAATATTCTCCGATTGCAGCACCAGCAAACGGTGCATAATACTGCATTGCAGCTGGGTCGGCAGCTGTTGCTGATACTATAATGGAATAAGGAAGTGCTCCATGCTCTTTCAAAGTCTGAACAAGTGCTGCTACCGTACTCGCTTTCTGACCGATTGCAACGTAGATGCAATACACTGGCTTACCTGCTTCATAATTGCTTTTCTGATTGATGATTGTATCAACAGCAATTGCGGTTTTACCAGTCTGACGGTCACCGATGATAAGCTCACGCTGGCCACGTCCGATAGGTATCATGGAATCGACTGCCTTCAGACCTGTCTGAAGTGGTTCTTTCACTGGCTGACGATAGATTACACCTGGTGCCTTGCGGTCGAGTGGCATCTCGTAAGAGTCTGTGAGATCTATCTCGCCAAGACCATCGATAGCCTGTCCGAGTGGATTTATCACACGCCCGAGCATATTATCATTGACACGGATTGAAGCGATGCGCTTTGTGCGTTTCACTGACATTCCTTCTTTTATTTCTTCTGAAGAACCAAGAAGCACACAACCTACATTATCTTCCTCAAGGTTCATCACAATAGCCATTGTGCCGTTTTCGAACTGCAGCAACTCGTTAGCCTCTGCGTGCTGCAAACCATAAATTCGTGCCACACCATCGCTGACGGTAAGCACTGTTCCAACTTCGTCGAACTGCTGGCTGTTGCTCATGCCCTGCAATTGCTGAAGAAGGACTTCCGACACTTCGCTTGCTTTAATTTTATCGCTCATAATTATTCAATAATCGTTTTATTTCAACTGTGAAGAGATTGTGCGCAATGCGTTCTGTACGCTTGAATCCATCCTATAGGTGTCATATTCAAGTATGAAACCTCCAATGATTTCTGGATCCACGACAGTCTCAAATTCCACAGTTCCGTTAGTCTTACCTTCCACCATCTGCTTCATTTTTGTTTCTGTCTGTTGTGAAACAGGTGTGGCTGTAGTGAGTTTCCCGCTGATGATGTTCTTGTGCTTCCTGTAAAGTGCTATGTATGAATTTGCCATGAATATCAGGTAATTAACCCTTTCTTTGCTGAGCACGAGAGAGACAAACTTCTTCGACAGTTCGCTTGAGTTACCACCCATTGCCGTATCGATGAGTTGTGCCTTTTCTTCCCTTTGCATCATAGGGTTTGCTATTGCTGCTGACAACTGCGGCACACTGGCAAATGACTTTGACAATGTGAGCATGTCCTCATAGACAGCAGTTTCCACCTTCTGCTCAAGACTGCATTTCAGCAGAGCTCTTGCATATCTAACTGATATTAGTCCTAAATCCATAATTACTTATTTGAAGTAACTTCATCCAGCATACGGTCAATAAGTTCCATCTGCTTCTGTTCGTCTCCAAGGTTCTGACGCAATACTTTCTCTGCTATCTGAATGCTAAGTGTTGCCACTTGTCCGCGTATTTCGCGGATGGCATTCTGTTTCTCTGCTTCTATGGCTGCCTTAGCTTCATTAAGAATACGTGCGCCTTCCTCTTTTGCCTTTGTCTGGGCTTGCTCAACAATGGCATTGCGCGTAGCATTGGCTTCTTTCAGTATCTTTGCCTGCTGTTCACGCGTCTGTTGAAGGATGGATTCACTTTCTGCTTGTATGTTGGCCAACTTTTCATTTGCTTCCTGTGCCTTCCTGAGACTTTCATCGATGAATGCTTTTCTTTCCTTCACCATTTTAGTGATTACAGGAAAACCGTATTTCCAAAGTATGAACAGCACTACAAGGAAGACGATGGTCATCCAGAATAGTAAGCCAAAATCGGGTGTTATTAGTGACATTTGCTACTAATGTTTAATTCTGGAAATGTTCGTCTGACTGGCTGATTAAACAAACAATGCGAGGATTGAAATAATGAGTGCGAAGAATGTTGCACCTTCAACAAGGGCTGCTGCTACAATCATTGAAGACTGAAGCTTTCCCTGAATTTCTGGCTGGCGTGCCATAGCGTCCATTGCCTGACCACCAATCTTACCGATACCTATACCTGCACCGATTACTGCAAGTCCACCACCAATTGTTGCACCTAACTTTGCGAGTGCTTCTGCTGCTAATAAAATTGATAACATAATTCTGTAATTATTAAGTTGTTAATTAATATTTGTGATATTTGATTTTTTAAATTTTAATGTAATTTTGTTTGAAAAACATTCTCATTCTGCTTTTGCATGACTCATCTGGATGTAGATTGAACTCAGAAGTGTGAATACCATTGCCTGAATGTAGCAGACAAGAAGTTCGAGAAGCATCATGAAGACGCTCATTGCCACGCTGACTGGTGTGATAACTCCACCAAGTGCATTGCCAAGTACACCACCTACGGCAAACATAATGAATATCATACAAGTCAGAGATATTGCTATCGCATGGCCTGCGAGCATGTTTGCAAAGAGTCGGACTGTAAGCACAACAGGTTTGATAAATACACCAAACAGCTCTATCACAGGCATCAGAGGCACAGGGCATTTCAGCCATGTCGGTACTTCTGGCCAGAATATTTCTTTCCAATAATGTCCGTTGCCTGTCACGTTTGTCAGTATGAATGTGAACAATGCCAAAACCAATGTCACAGAGATATTTCCCGTGATGTTTCCTCCACCTGGAGGGAATGGCATGATGCCCATAAGGTTTGCAAAGAAGATGAAGAAGAAACACGTCAGCAAGTATGGTGCATACTTGTCAGCTTTCTCACCGAGGACAGATTTTACAAGATCATTATAGATTGACATTATAAACATGTGCATCAGTCCTGTAAAACCTTGTGGTGCAGGGTCGCTGACTTTATGTTTCCTGCACCAGCGTGCAGGTATCAGTATGCAGAGCAATAGAAGAATCGCATCAATGAAAAGTACACAGACTTGTTTTGTTATTGAAATATCAAAGCAAACTGGCTTATACTCTGCACCAACCTTTTCTACTATCTTGCCCTTCTCATCCTCGGCTCCCTGAATGTAAAAACCATCAGGACCTTCACGCAAGAGATTCTCGTCTGGCTCGTGAGCAAACTGTGAACTGCACATAACGTGAAATCCACTTGTCTGGCTGTAAAATATCATCGGTAAATGCAGTATTACAGGTCTTCCACCTATGTCGGTGACGTGCCATTGATATGAGTCCTGTACGTGTCCGAAAAGCACCTCTTTCAAGCTAAAGCCACCTTCTTTCTCCGCTGCATTAGCTGCACTCGGAGCTGTGAAGGTTATAGCCATAGCGACCAATAGTATTATGTTTCTAAGAGATTTCATTCTCAGTTGTATCTTTATTGATTTTATTATCGACTTTCCTTGAACAGATATAGAAGTATAGTGTGTCAGTAATCAGGAGTATAAAATAGACTGCCGCAAAGAATATCGTAAACACCTTGACAGTTTCTTTATCCTCTTTAATAAGGTATATGGCAATGGCGAATATGACCACCGACACCAGCAGTCTCACCGTTGTAGTGAGTATGCGCACTTTTGCGAGTGTAGTAGCATTTTTCCCTTTGGCTTTCTTCCATAGAATTATGCCAGTGATTGTAAGTGCTATCTGCACTGCTATGGTTATAATTATCAGTGTGGTCAGCATTGCTTCTATGCCTTACGCCTTTTCTACACAAAGGCTTACTTCATTGTGTTCGACTTCGACAAAGCCCCCAGCAACTGCCAGTTGCACACGCTCTTGGTTGAGTGGTTCGTATTCAACGATTCCTTTCTGCAACACAGAGAGTATTGCAGCATGCCTGTCGAGTATCTCAAACTCACCTGCTACACCTGGCACCTTGACCATGCTCACATCGCCTTCGAACTCTATCTTTACTGGACTTACTATTCTAAGATGTAACATACCTTACATAATTAATAATTTGCACTGAGGTAATCTTTAATTATTAATTTGCTGAGGCACTTGCTGCAGCCATGAGCTTCTTACCTTTTTCAATAGCATCTTCTATAGTGCCCACGTTAAGGAATGCCTGTTCTGGAAGGTCGTCAACTTCACCATCAAGTATCATCTTGAAGCCCTTGATACAGTCTTCTATTGATACCATCACGCCTGGAGTACCAGTGAACTGCTCTGCCACGGTGAATGGTTGACTGAGAAAACGCTGCACGCGACGTGCACGGTTTACTGTCAGTTTGTCTTCATCGGAAAGTTCGTCCATACCAAGAATGGCGATGATGTCCTGAAGTTCAGTATATCGCTGGAGTATCTGTTTTACTCTTTGAGCTGTTTCGTAGTGATCCTTACCTACAATCAGCGGGTCGAGGATGCGTGATGTACTGCCTAATGGGTCAACTGCTGGATAGATTCCTAATTCTGCAATCTTTCTGCTCAATTCTGTCGTTGCATCAAGGTGAGCGAAAGTTGTTGCAGGAGCAGGGTCTGTCAAGTCGTCTGCTGGCACATACACTGCCTGTACGGATGTAATAGAGCCGTTCTTTGTGGAAGTGATTCGTTCCTGCATTGTTCCCATTTCCGATGCCAATGTAGGCTGGTACCCTACTGCCGATGGCATACGACCAAGCAAAGCACTAACCTCAGAACCTGCCTGAGTGAAACGGAAAATATTGTCGATAAAGAACATTATATCAGCAGCTTCACCATCCTTACCACCATGATCACGGAATTCTTCTGCAACGGTCAATCCTGACAGAGCCACTGAAGCACGTGCACCAGGAGGTTCGTTCATCTGTCCATAGACAAGTGTTGCCTGTGATTTTGCCAGTTCTTCAGGGTCAACGAGTGAAAGATCCCATTTTCCTTCATCCATAGCCTTGCGGAACTTGTCGCCATAACGCACAACACCGCTCTCAATCATATCTCGGATAAGGTCGTTACCTTCACGGGTACGCTCTCCTACTCCAGCAAATACTGAATATCCGTTATGCCCTTTGGCAATGTTGTTGATAAGTTCCATGATGAGCACGGTCTTGCCTACTCCTGCACCACCGAACAAACCAATCTTACCACCTTTCATGTATGGTTCGAGCAGGTCAATCACTTTTATACCTGTTGCAAGCATTTCCTTGTGGGTGGAAAGGTCTTCAAACTTTGGTGCTTCTCGATGGATTGGATAGGCTCCTTCCATGCTGAGTTTCTTCATGCCATCGATTGGTTCACCGATAACATTCATCATTCTGCCTTTTATCTGCTCTCCTGCTGGCATTCGGATTGGAGATCCTAAAGGAATAGCCTCCATTCCACGTTTCAAACCATCGGTATTGTCCATGGCTACCGTGCGGACTGTATCTTCACCAATGTGCTGCTGCACTTCAATAATAAGATCACGACCATCCTCACGCACCACCTTCATGGCATCGTGGATTTTTGGCAACACCTTCTCAGGCTCCAGTCCTTCCACATTGAAATACACGTCAATGACGGGACCGATAATCTGCGAAATGTGACCACTAATTTGTGACATAAGCTTTATCTTTTTTTAGTTTGTAATTTTGTTATTCAAGTTTCGCAAGTTTCTAACTTGCTCACTTATCGGTTTTGCGGTTGTACGGTTTTGCGGTTGTACGGTTTTCGTTATCGTTTTCGTTATCGTTTTCGTCAGAGTCAGTGTCAGAGTCAGTGTCAGTGTCAGAGTCGGTTTTGCGGTTTTACGGTAATCATCCTATAGAACTATTGAATTCAATTATCTATTTTAACCGTATAACCGTACAACCTATAAGCGTAGCGACCGTATAACCGCTCAAGTTGAGCTTGCGAAACTTGAGTTTTGTTATTTCTTTGCTGGCTTGTAGCGCTTGTTCAAACCTTCTACCACTTCTTTTGTGATATCATATTTGTCATTGCACTCAAGTATCGCAGCCTTATTCAATATTAAGTCGTATTTTTTCTTCTTGTTGTAGTCCTTCAAATAGTTCTTTACGCTATCTTGGAATGCTGTCAGGAATTTTGCCTGTTCGTTATCGAAATCTGCAGCAAGTCTCTGCTGGAGTGCCTGGAGATCTGCCTGTTGTTTCTGCAATGATGCCTGCACTTGTTCAGCACGTTCTCTCGTATATTCGTTCTGCTGAAGTTTCTGCTGGAAATTCGCAGCGGCATTCTGCAATGCCTGAGCTTTTGAATTTAAGGTTGACTGAATGTTTTTTTCTTTTTTCTCAAGTACAATCTGATAATCTTTGCAGAATTTATACGTTGATGTCAGAGAATCTGCGTCGATATAAGCAATCTTCAAACCATCTGACGACTTTGCAACAGGAAGAGTTGTTGCTGTTTCTTCTTTTGAATTGTTACAACTTGTAAAAGTTAATACCGAAAATGCAAGCCCTGATACTGCAAGCGCTGCAAAAATAAAATGTTTTTTCATTTCTCGTTTTTAATTTATTTTATAATTATTCCTTTATTCTTCTTTTTACCGACTTACGCGCTTCAACATCCTGTTTCACAGCACATTGAATACCGCGAGACTTCATAGCTTCTGATTCGTCAATATGCAATTTAGGAAACTTCCCATCGCGTTTCAATACGAGTTTAATTGCAAGTAAAATCATCGAAATTGCAATTATTAACACAGAAAATATGGTTAGTTTCATCTTTTTATTTAATTTTGCACGCAAATATACATATTATTTTATAAACAACAATATTAAATTAAGATTTATTATGAATAAAAGTGAATTAAAGCCACAATGTGTGTTTGAAGAGTTTGCAAAAATCAACCTTATTCCGCGCCCTTCAAAACGTGAAGAAAAAATGAGTGCCTACTTGCAGCAATGGGCAAAAGACCACAACCTGGAAATGAAAATTGATGCAGTTGGTGATGTCCTGATTAAAAAGCCTGCTACTAAAGGTTATGAAAATCGTGAGACCATTGTCTTGCAAAGTCACATGGACATGGTTTGCGAAAGCAATAGCGGTTTGGATTTTGACTTCGACAAAGACCCTATTCAGACTGAACTTATTACAGACGAAAGTGGTGATGCCTGGATGAAAGCCAAAGGCACTACTCTTGGAGCCGACGATGGTATCGGTTGCGCTCTGCAATTGGCAGTCCTTGCCGCAAACGACATTGAGCATGGTCCTATTGAGGCTGTTTTTACTGTTGATGAAGAAAGTGGCATGACTGGTGCCGAAAATATTCCTGCTGATTTCATGAGCGGAAATTTGCTCATCAATCTCGATAGCGAGGATGAGGGACAGATTTTTGTTGCTTGTGCTGGTGGATGCATCAACGATGTAACATTCAGATACAAAAAAGAAGAAGCTGTTGATAATCTGTTCTTTATGCAAATGTCTGTCAATGGTCTCGTTGGTGGTCATAGCGGTGATGACATCAAGAAAAAACGTGCTAATTCCATAAAGTTACTTGCACGCTTCCTTTATATGATGGACGAAAAATATGGCATCCGTCTTGCTGACTTCCAAGCTGGCAACAAGCACAATGCCATTCCTCGTGAAGGAAAGGTTGTATTTGCTGTCGATGAAAGCAAGAAGCATGAGGTTATTGCTGCTTTCAATATCTTTGCCAGCAATATAAAAGAAGAATTCTGCTGCTGCGACCCAGACATCAAACTTGAACTTGCAAGTTGCGAAAGTCTGTCAGTTATTGAAGAAGGTGTTGGCAGAAACATAATCCGCTCCCTTCAGGCAGTTGTCAATGGTGTCTATAGTTATTGCCAGCAAGAGGAACTTGACTGGTTGGTTGAAACTTCCGACAATCTGGCAAGCATACACACTGGTGAGACTGAAGCTAAAATCATCCTTTCACCAAGAAGCTGTGTTATGAGCAACCTCACCAATATTGCTAATACTATTAGTGCTACATTCCAGCTGGCAGGTGCCGAAGTCGTTCAATGCGATGGTTATCCTGCATGGCAGATGCGTCAGGACAGCAAGTTACGCACAATAGCCAATGATACATACAAGGAACTTTTTGGTAAGGAACCTGAAATTCTCGGTATTCATGCAGGACTGGAATGTGCTTTGTTTGCACAGAAATATCCTGACATGGACATGATTAGTTTTGGTCCTACCTTGCGCGGTGTGCATTCTCCTGACGAGCGATTGCTGATAAAGACTGTTCCTATGGTTTGGAATCATCTGTTGGCTATTCTGAAAAACATCCCAAGCAAAGAATAGCAGAAACGTCTCGAAAAAATAAGGTGCCCGATTGGACACCTTATTTAATTTATAGGAACGATAGGAATTATTTATCTTCTTCTGCAAGTTCTGCCTCGTGTGCCTTAATGAGTTCTGTCTGAACATCGTTAGGAACAAGTTCGTAAGAAGCAAACTTAGAGTTGAAACTTGCACGACCACCTGTCAGACTGCTCAACGTAATGCTGTAGCTCTGCATTTCCTTCAAAGGAACCTTAGCCTTCAAAATCTGGTAACTGCCTTCTGAATCCATACCCATGATGATGGCACGACGACCCTGCAGGTCACTCATCACATCACCCATATAGTCTGATGGCACGAGTACTTCAACATCATAAATTGGTTCCAGAATCTTAGGTCCTGCTTCCTTGAATGCTGCTGAGAATGCATTTCTACCTGCGAGCATGAATGAAAGTTCATTGGAATCAACTGGGTGCATCTTTCCGTCATATACAACAACGCGAACGTCACGGGCATAGCTACCTGTCAACGGACCACGGTTCATACAATCCATGATACCTTTTTGGATTGCTGGCATGAAGCGAGTATCAATAGCACCACCAACAACTGAATTGATGAACACCAGCTTGCCACCCCAATCAAGTGGAAATTCTTCTTTGCCCTTTATGTTTACCTTGAACTCCTGACCGCCAAACTTATAAACAACAGGATCTGGCATACCTTCAGTGTAAGGTTCAACGATGAGATGTACTTCACCAAACTGACCTGCACCACCCGACTGCTTCTTATGACGATAATCTGCACGTGCCTGCTTTGTGATAGTCTCACGATATGGGATACGTGGTTCACCGAAAGTTGTAACAATCTTATCCAGGTTTTCAAGTCTCCACTTCAAAGTACGGAGATGGAACTCGCCCTGTCCGCTGACAATTGTCTGACGCAATTCCTTGCTCTGCTCAACAATCCATGTTGGGTCTTCCTGATGCATGCGGAAGATGGCTGCCATCATCTTTTCAGTTTCACTCTCATTGTCTGCCTTGATAGAACGAGAATATTTTGAGTTTGGATAAACAATGAAGTCAAACGACATTTCCTTGCCATTCTCACAGAGTGTGTTGCCTGTCTTTACATCCTTCAACTTAACTGTACAACCTAAGTCTCCTGCAGGTATTTCAGCTATGTTCATACGGTTTGAACCAGCGCATGTAAAAATCTGACCGATTCTTTCCTTACTGCTACGATCTGCATTTACAGCATCCATGTTTTCCTTCATTGTTCCACGCATTACCTTGAAGTAAGATACTTCACCAATGTGTGGTTCCATTGAAGTCTTGAAGAAGAATGCCGACAGAGGAGCTGTTGCATCAAGAGCTACCTCTTCACCCTTGGTGTTCTTTACCAATGGCATATCTAATGGTGATGGAGCAATTTCTCCTACGAATTCCAACATACGGCTAATCCCCATGTCACGGCTTGCGCAGATGCAAACCAAAGGATAAATACCGCGAACTGTCAAACCCTTGCGAATACCATCTATAATTTCTTCTGGTGTCAGAGTCTCGGTCTCAAAATATTTGTCCATCAAAGCCTCGTCATTTTCTGCAGCAGCTTCAATCAAAGCAGCCTGCACTTCCTGAGCCTTGTCCATAAGGTCGGCAGGTATATCTTCTACCTTTGGAGCACCACCTTCTGCAGCCCATGTCAACTTCTTCATCATGACAACATCAATCACAGCATTGAAGTCACCACCTGGGTTAACAGGGAACTGAACTGGCATTACCCTTGGTCCGTAAGCTTCTCTGAGATTTGACAACATCACGTCAAAATCAAAATCCTTATCCATGTGGTTAACACAGAATATTATTGGCTGTTTGCTGTTCTCTGCATTGCGGAATGCATTCTGAGTACCTACTTCTGGACCATACTGAGCATTAATGAGCAGCAGGGATGCTTCTGTAACACCCATTGCGGTAACACTACCACCAACGAAGTCATCACTTCCAGGACAGTCAATAAAATTAAACTTCCTTCCGCTGTTTTCCACACTGAACAATGTTGGGAATACTGAATAGCCGTATTCCTGCTCTACTGGGAAATAGTCACATACCGTGTTCTTTGCTTCAACAGTACCACGGCGTTTAATCACCCCGCCCTCGAATAAGATTGATTCTGAGAGGGTTGTCTTGCCAGAACCTTTCGCACCGATAAGCGAAATGTTCCTGATTTCGTTTGTTTTGTAAACCTTCATTTTTAATAAAAATTGATTATAAATTGCTTTAAAAGTTAATATCGCTCAAAAAATCGGTCAAATTTACAACATTTTTTTCAATTAACAAAAAAATCAACACTTTTTTTTGAATTATTAGTATTTTTATATTGATTTTGTAACTAATCAGCCTTTTGGGCTGAGTTGTTACGCGAAATTTGAGTTAAGGTGGGTTCTATAAATTATATTGAGATGATTTCAGAATTATTTTTGAGCAGATTTCTTTGGTTAAAGCAAGCGCATAGTTTACTATGTAATTGATTTAAGCAGAGGAAGATGCCAAAAAGAAACTGAAAGCATCCAA
>JAZLEX010000146.1:0-7369 GCA_045615485.1 Prevotella sp. | reverse complement strand
AGCCCTGCCCGAAGTTCACCGCGAATTAATCCAGCTTTTCGTCAATCAGAACACATCCCTGCCTTTCAAGGACAATTCAATACAGGTGTTTACTCATGGCAGACAGATGTTCGATTCATTGCTCAACGACATCAGACAGGCCAAGAAACACATCCATTTGGAAACCTACATTTTTGAGGACGATGATTTGGGAAACACCATAGCCGATGCCTTGATAGAAAAAGCACATGAAGGACTGGAAGTACGTGTGCTCTATGACGATGTGGGATGCTGGAATGTACACGACAGGTTTTTCAAGCGTATGAGAGAAGGAGGAGTTGACATTCATAGTTTCATGCCTGTTCTCTTCCCTCTGTTCACAAGTAAAATCAATTATCGCAACCACCGAAAAATTTGTATCATCGATGGTGATATCGGTTATATTGGAGGCATGAACATTGCCGACCGCTACGTCAATGGGACAAAGAATCAAGCATGGCGCGACACTCATCTGAAAATCATCGGCAAGTCTGTTTATGGACTCCAGCGCACATTCCTGATGGACTGGTATTTTATGACTCGCAAATTACTGAAAAGCAAAAAATACTATCCTGAAATATCGCCTCAGATAACAAACGACTGCATTGTGCAGATAGTCACAAGCAGTAGTGCAACACTTTGGCCGAGCATTATGCAAGGCTATGTGAAAGTGCTGAACAATGCACGTCGGTACGTCTATCTTGAGACACCATATTTCATCCCCACACAACCTATCCTGTCTGCCATCCAGACAGCCGCCCTCTCTGGTATCGACGTACGCATCATTGTTCCTGCAAAAGGCGACAATTTCTTCGTTGATTGTGCTTGCCGCAGTTTTCTGCCAGAGGTGCTTAAAGCTGGAGCAAAGGTCTATTATTACAAGGCTGGATTCAACCATTCCAAAATTCTCGTTTCCGATGATATGCTATGCAGCGTTGGTTCAACAAATATCGACCCACGCAGTTTCGAGAATAATATGGAGGTAAATGCCTTCATCTATGATAAGAGCACCGCTCAGCAGATTGCCCGTATCGTAAGAGCCGACATGAGAAAAAGTCGGCTTATCAGCAATATCAACCAGATTCGCAGCAAAAATATGTTTGTCCATCTCTGGGATTCAATCATAAGAATGCTGTCACCATTGTTATAAAAAACTATGTTTTTTAATTGATAATTGACAATTGATAATTGGTAATGTTTAATTAATAATATTCCCATATAATCGTAAAAAAACCATAACCCAATGAAACATTTTACTATTTTCCTGCTTGCTTGCATTATTTCAGCATCAAACTGTTATGCTGCTTATCCTGAAGTAACAACCAATCCACGATTTGCCAGAGGGGCTACTCAGGCATTTGGTCGTCTCACCGTCAAAGCCAATGGTAATACAATCAGAAAACGTGGCTTCTGCTTTGCCACACATCCAAATCCTACTGTTGACGATAGCCTTTCGTCGGCTACAATCACCAGTAATGGAGCTATTTATTGGATGAAAAACATGAAACCTGCCACCGTATATTATGCACGGGCTTACTGCCAGACTGCATACGATTCGTTCTATGGTGATGTTATCAAGATTGTGACTTTGCCTAAAGGCACTGTTACATGGTCGTACGACAATGGAGGCGATTCTCAAGCCAACGCCCGCATCAACTCAGCAGTGGAATCATGCGTAGAATACTGGAACGAACTCACCAGCATCACAGGCTTTGGCATAAGTTGTCATTATGGTAGCGGCACTCCAACTGCCGACTGCAGCTATGGCGGATGGATGCGCGTTGGTCCTAATGCTTCCTACCAGCGCACAGGAACCATCATGCACGAGGCTTTACATGGTATTGGAGTTGGTACACATTCCATTTGGACGGGTCCATCGGTAATGCGCTCTGGCAGCACCACTGGCGACTGGTTAGGCGACCGTGCCACAGATGTTCTTCGCTTCTGGGACAATAGCGAGACAGCAACACTTCATGGCGACAATACCCACATGTGGCCATACGGAATAAACGGTGCTCATGAAGATGCAGGAACTGACCAACTCTACATCGCCACCAGTCTGATTGCACAGGCATTATGCGAAGACGGACTTCCATGCTCTGGAGCACGAAGCTTTGGCAGTCCTGCTTATGTGTTCAATCAAGAAGACACCATAAAATATTACATCAAAAACGAAGATGAGAGCTGCGGACTCTACACTTCATATCTTGTGGAATCAGCTACACATAAACTGCAATGGTTAAAAATGACTGCTGCAGAGGCTCAGGCAAAAGATGCTGCTGCATGGTATATCACCTTTACTCCTGACAACCAGTACTACCAATTCCGAAATGCAGCAACAGGCTATTACATTTCCTATTCTGCATCCACTTTCCAGACCTCTTCCTCAAAGTGCGATCTCCACCTCATGCGTTCACGCAAGGATATGAAAAGCAGCAATGGCAGTCTGATAACCACTGAACGACCATATTGGATTATCTTCCCCGACAATGGCACTTCCACACCTCCATGTATGAGTGCATCTTCGGGTAGTGCTGTAACAGCCACTGCATTCAACATTGCAACCACTACTACCAAGCAACACTGGCTGCTGCTCACTGCAGAACAGGCTGCTGCTCTTGATGATGCATCCATCATCGCTGCAAAAGACGAATTTTTCATCACCAAGGCCAACTATGAAAAAATGCTCGGCGTTCCACATTTTCAGCTTGCAGAAGGTACTGACGAAACTCTCAGAGAAACCATTGCTACATTGACACAACAGGCAAACGAAGCCACTACATCTGCCGAAATAAGCAACTTAACAACAAAACTGCTTGCTGCTGGAAAAACTTTTATCACTCATAGTCAAGCAACTGATACCGACCAGCCATTTGACCTTACCTTCATGATTGAAAACCCAGATTTGCTTAATGATGTCAGTGGATGGACAATGAATGCAGGTTATGCTTATAATTACCAGCTTGTGGAATACTACGAGAAGAATCCAAGTCTGGCTCAAACACTTTCCAGTATGCCAAAAGGCAGTTACCGTTTGTCTGCCAATGCCTTCCAGCGTCCAGGCAACAATAGCAATGCCTACACAGCCTATCAGTCGGGGCAAAACGATGTCAAGGTGAAACTCTATCTTGCAAAATTCAGTGATGGAGTGTATATTAAAAACATTATGGAAGAACGCTCCAAGACGCAAGTCCATAGTGATGATGCTCGCATGAGCGACGGCACTTATGTGCCAAACACAATGGCAAGTGCAGCCGCACATTTCAAGAAAGGCTATTACAACACTTCCGTAACCTACTTCCTCCATACAGCAGGAAACTTGAAAATTGCACTCTCTGGAGCCAACAATACCTCATCATGGTGGACTACCTGCACGAACTTCCGACTTGGCTATTATGGACCTTACGACATTAAAAAACTGAAAAAAGGCGATGCTAATAACGATGGATTTGTCAATGTCAATGACATCACGGCAATTGCCGACATAATTCTTACTGGTGGACTTAGCACATACAATCTGATTAATGCTGATGTCAATGGTGATGGAATTATCAATGTCAATGACATCACCGAAACTGCAAATTTAATCTTGTGATCTCGGCGGGACTCAAACCCGCGACACTCAGAACCGGAATCTGATGCTCTATTCAACTGAGCTACGAGACCTTTAAAATAATTGACAATTGATAATTGACAATTGATAATTAATAATTGGTAATTTACGATTTAAGCATTGGCAGAAAGTTTTTTTATTCAAGTTTCGCAAGTTTCTAACTTGCTCACTTATCGGTTTTGCGGTTTTACGGTTTTACGGTAATCATCCTATGGAACTATTGAATTTAATTATCTATTTTAACCGTATAACCGTACAACCTATAAGCGTAGCGACCGTATAACCGCTCAAGTTGAGCTTGCGAAACTTGAGTTTTTTTATTTAACAACTTTCTGCCATGCTTTTTATTGTATCATTCTCCTAAAATTAATGTTGCTGTGCCTGTGATGTCGTTGACATTGATGATACCATCATCGTTGACATCGGCATTGTCATAATTAAATGGACTCACATCTTCTGTCAAGATATAAGCAGCAATAGTTGTAATGTCATTGACGTTGATTTGACCATCATCATTAGCATCACCCTTCAAACCAGCATACTTCTTCTCCATTTCCTTTGATTTTTCGCCTTCATTGAGAATAATGATGTCGAAGAATCCAAAGCCTGTTGATGTACCTGTAGGACGAATCCTTACATATACTTCTCCATCTTTATCATATGAACGTATGAACTTGTTGAAAAGACGTTTTTTTGTCTGAAGAACACAAGTGTCACCGAGTTGTGTCCATTCAAGAGAATCAAGTGAAACTTCAATCACGAAAGCACAACCTGAACTGCCTGAAGTATTGCTTGCATAAGTCATTACGTCGAATGGACCCTCAATCTTGTCTCTTGTTTCGATTGAAGCATTGTGACCCTCGTCAGCAATCCACTTGTAGAATGTAAGTGCATTGTTTGTCACCAGTTTATCCAAGTCGCAGTCTTCTGCACGTGCTGGGTTGTAACCATTTTCATCGCCTACATACTTACCTGTAGTGATGTTCTGCCAAATCACGCATTCACCATAAGAAATGACTTTCCAGCCTGCTTCTGCATTTTCAGGAACTTTTACTTCTGGTTCTTTAGGAATATTGATGAGTTCGCCTGTCTCTGGGTCAACATCTTCTATATACATAGTTACTGCACTTGCTCCCCATGAGAAGATTCCCTTGTTGTTGGCTGCACCGAACGAATAGTCGGTCTGGTTTCCATCGAAATGTGAAACTACGTCCTTGCGTATGTTCTTTACGTTTGCAAGAATTTCTACAGTCAGGATTTCTGATTGTACAAGTTCGTTGATACTATCATTACCCAACGCAAATGCTGTGAGTGTCTGAACGCTGTGGATTGTCAGCGGAGCAACATAGCGGCTTGAATAGGTGGTGTCGGTAGAACCTGTGAAATTATACCAGATGTCAACATTCTCTTCTGGAGTGCTCAAGGTTACGAATGCATCTTCCACGTCCTTGTTGCCACTGACAGCAATGATTGGCTTCTTTGCCTGATGTTTCAGTACAACGTCGAAAGTAGTGACTTCACTCAATGTATAACCTTCTGCAATGGCGATTGCCTTGACAGTACACTCGTTTGTCAAAACTATTGGTTCTGTGTAGAGAGTGCTTTCTAATGTAGGTTCACTGCCATCAAGTGTGTAATAAGTCTGTGCCTTGTCGTTAACATTACCAAAGGCGATAGTTGTCTGCATTTCGGCATAGGATGGCAACACGATTGGTGCTCCTGTTGGAGTGATTTCTGCCTTTGAGCTACAGAGCAGTGTGAGTGCATTATTGATAAGCACACCGTTTGGTTCATACATGTCGCTTGCTACTTCCTTGCTGTAAGGGAGGTAGATATAACCATTGTGACCGATGTTATGTGCATGCGACATGATGAGTTCAGGATTTTCCAAATCCTTCATATAGATTTCATCATCGGCAAATTTGCCCGTCAGAGTCTGTAGTGGCACTGGCAACACGTCACCATTGGTAAGAGTAACGAGCATTGTACCATCGTCTTCCGTATTGATTTCGAGATTTTTACTGAAAGGTTTGATTCCTGTTGTCAGAACGCCCAATTCTGATGTAGCCTCACCAATTGTGCCGAGTCCCCAAGCTTCGTAGAGGTCTGGGTTGCAGTTGAGAGTTGGGACAAATGCGATTGCATCTTTGAGCATGCTGACGTTGACATTGTCGGCTGGGATGTTGTTGCTCAGGACGATGGCTGAATATTCCAGCAATTGCTTGTCTGTGATTTCAGCATTTATGTCAATAGGAGTGATGGTAGCCATTTCCTGTTTTGCAACCCGCTTGTACAATGGGTCTTCAGCAAGTACGAGATTTTTACCTCCGTCATAGAGGAAGCCAATCTTTTCAGTAACAGGAACATCGCCTTCACCTATTATTATATAGGAGATGTGGAAACCATTTGTTGCTTTCAGTTTCAGTTCGCTGTCAACATCGTTTGAATTAATGAGAGTGACCTCAACATTTTGTGAACCATCGGAAGTGGTGAATTTTGTATTGCCAGCCTCATCAGCAAATCCAGCTGTTTCTACAGAAAAACCTCTGCCTTCACCATTCTTGTGAGTAGTATAGGCAACTCTGACATTTTCTTTGGCAGGAACGAGTGGAACTGTTACGCAGTCTTCGTCTTTCTTGCCATTGAACCAGATTGCACCTCCCTCAGGCCATGAACTCTGTGGATTGATGATTACATTCAGATGCTGAGCAGATTTTGCACCAAAGATAAGTCCTTCAGTTTCAGGAATCACCTGGTCAACACCATTGATTTTCACTACGAGAGGACCAGCACTACGAGCCTTTGATTCAAATCCTGTGCTGCTGGTATTCCAATAGCCGCTTCCGCTGGCTACGTCAGTATTGAACATGGCGATAGATGTTTCACTGAATCCTTGTGTGAAGTCCCATGTTCTACGAATTTTATCAGCATTTATTTCCGATACGGCAAAAATACTGAGAATCAATAGAGTAATAAATTTCTTCATAGTTTGTAAAGAGATTAATAGAATATTTAAAAAGTTTTGTTGTTTACTTTTCCAAAATCAGGTTTGCGGTTTCGGTGATGTCGTTGATATTGATGACTGCATCCTTGTTTACATCGGCAGAGAAGCGATTGAATGCTTCAGGCTTGTCACCAAGTATGTAAGATGCTGTGGTCGTGATGTCGTTGACATTGACGACTTTATCCTTGTTTGAATCACCAGGAATCATGTCGTAAATATCGTTATAGTTTAAGATAGTGGATGTATAGTTACGGTATTCACCATCTTTGTCAAAGGCTGCAATTACCATTGTATAAGTCTTGCTTAATGAAGCTGGTTTGTAGGAAGATGTACCCACATACGCTGTTTTGCTTTCGATAAGGCTGTCGGCTATCTGCTGTGCCACGATTGCCACAGAATCCATGCTGATTTCACCCTCTACAAAGACGTATCTGCATTTTTTGACCGACTTGTTGGCTGTGATTCTGACACCAATCTTCTTGCCGAAAGTCTGTTCGTAATCATAGATGGCTGAAATGTCGAATTTGAATCCATCAACCAAGAATGTCTCTTCCCCAGTTTGTGAAGTCATCCAGGATTCATCTCCAATCATGTAAGCAACATTCAGTGTGAACAATCCTTTGTTAGGTTCATACTTGCAAGGATAAGTTTCGTATGTATAATCAGGATTGAAAGTTGGAATGTCTGAAACATACACACCTGCTACTTTCTTTTCAGAGGCAAAAGTATAGTTG
>JAZLEX010000145.1:0-2041 GCA_045615485.1 Prevotella sp. | reverse complement strand
TTTCCCGAATAGAGGATTGGTGACATCAGAAGCAACGGTAATACGAGGAAGAGAATCATTTGGAAGAGAAATGCCATTATCCTTGAGGCATTTAATCATTCCTTTACCTCCATCGCAAGTGGCACTTCCACCTATGCCCATCACGATATTCTTGCAACCACGACTCATCGCATCAAGAATCATATCCCCTACTCCATAGGTTGTGGTAAGCATTGGATTCCGCTTGTCGAGAGGTACAAGTGGCAAACCGCTTGTTGTTGCCATTTCCATATATGCAGTCAGTCCATCTTCAGAGACTACATAACTTGCGTCAATAATATTCATTAATGGGTCATGAGCTTTTAGGTGAACACGAGTGACAGGCATCATTTCTTCAATACAATCCACCAATCCCCCACCACCATCGCTAAGAGGACATTCGACGACTTCTGCTTCTGGCATCACATCATGAATTGCCAAAGCAGCCGTATGACATGCCTCTGATGCAGTTATACATCCCTTGAATGAGTCAAATGCAAGTACTATCTTCATTGTTTCTTATTTTTCGCAAAGGTACAAAATTCTAATGAATTTCCGAAGGAGTATTATTTTTTTTCTATTAAAACATAGCTAAAATTTGTATTATTAATAATTTATTATTAACTTTGCAAAGCATACATAATACACAAGACGGAATCATCCAACCATTAATAATACTCTGAAATGAATTAAAAGAATATTCTAAAAGCAATAATATATTTGGCATACATGTTTATTATATTGCCAATGTCATTTATGATGGTTATTTTTAGTTTTGATTCTCCGTCAAGCACAAGTAATCCTTTGGTGTACATATTGGATGGTTTAGTGTTGTTTGTGCCTATGTTCATCTTTTCAAAAATCATAAAGAAAATAGATAAAAGCAAATAAAATATGAAGAGTTTATTAATCAAAGACACAACGCTCGAGGAGCGTAAGCAGATAGTACAGGACGCACTCAACTATAGTGCTGGTGATTGTGATGGTCAGGACTTGTCGGATATCTATGACGACTATATCCTTGGCTTGAAGGAATTGGCTGATATCAACCGAGAGTTCAGCGAAAAGCATTGTGGTGAGGTGCTTTCAGAGAGAAATTTGGAAGTGAAAAATTAAAAATGGAAAATAATTAACGTCAGTTCGACGAATTTCTAGTCACACAATGTGAATGTGCACCTTTGGTGCTTGAACTGACAATAATTACCAATCTTACCAATCTTTTTCCAATAAATATTGCAATGCAAAGCCAAATTTCACAAATTAAAGATTGTAAAGATTGTGAAGATTGGTAATTATTGTCAGTAAAAAGCAGCTTGCTGCCAACAGATTGAATTCGTCGAACCCACCTTAAATACAAGTTAGCTCTGAAAGTGACAGCATCGCTGCACAAAGTATTTTTAATTTTTCATTTTTCACTTTTAATTTATCAATGTCTCGAACATACATAGCAATTGACCTCAAGTCGTTCTATGCATCAGTTGAATGTGTGGAACGAGGATTAGATCCATTGACCACAAACCTTGTTGTGGCTGATGAGAGCAGGACGGAAAAGACTATCTGTCTTGCTGTTTCGCCATCACTCAAGGCTTATGGCATATCAGGTCGTGCGCGATTGTTTGAGGCTGTACAGAGGGTGAGAGAGGTCAATAACGAACGAAGGATGAATATCCCTGGTTATCGTTTCAAAGGGAAATCAACCAACGATACAGAGATAAAGCAGCATCCTGATTGGGAATTAGACTTCATCCGTGCAGTTCCAAGAATGGCGTTTTATATTGAGTACAGCACTCGTATTTACCAAATCTACCTTCGATATGTTGCTCCCGAGGACATACACGTCTATAGCATTGATGAGGTTATAATGGATGTCACCAATTATATTCGTCCGTTGCCTCATAAGGTGCAGGATTTCAATCCTATGAAGAAAGCACATGCCTTAGCTCGAACCATGATAGGCGATATTATTCGTGAGACAGGTATTACAGCAACAGCTGGTATTGGCACTAATATGTATCTCTGCAAG
>JAZLEX010000144.1:0-2219 GCA_045615485.1 Prevotella sp. | reverse complement strand
TGCACACATCTACTACACCAGAAATGAAGAGCCTAACTATCCTGTTATATCAGAAAAGACTATCCTCTTAGGCGATGCCAACGATGACGGATTTGTAAACGTCAACGATATAACAATAATCGCTTCATACATTCTGAATGGCACTGCAGACCCATGGAATGCTGAAAATGCCGACGCAAATCAGGACGGTTCAATCAATGTCAACGATATCACAACAACTGCATCTATCATTCTTACCAATGCTAAAGCAGAAGTATTAGAATAATCCAAGTTGAAAATTCAACTTGAACGGTGGTTTCCACAACTGAATCTTTAGCCCAAGGCCAGCAAAACTCGCCTTGGGCTAAATTTATTATAAAAAATCTTAAAAACCATCAACCATCAACCATCAACCATCAACCTTTTCTTACCTTTGCAAACAATTTGTAAAAGATTGGAATAAACTCGATAAATTAACTAAATCCTTAAATAAATGGCAAAGAAAGCTTTATTAATGATTCTCGATGGTTGGGGAATCGGTAAAAAAGGTTGTGGTGACGTGATATTCAATACTCCCACACCTTATTTAGATTATCTCTATGCAGTTAGTGCTCACTCTCAGTTAATGGCTTGTGGCGAAGATGTAGGTCTGCCTGATGGTCAGATGGGTAATTCAGAGGTTGGCCATCTGAACATTGGGGCAGGGCGCATTGTGTATCAAGACCTTGTGAAAATAAACCGTGCCTGCAAAGATGACAGCATAATGGAAAATCCAGAAGTTGTTTCTGCTTTTACATACGCCAAGGAAAATGGTAAGTCGGTTCATTTCATGGGACTCACTTCTGATGGCGGTGTACATTCATCACTGGATCATCTGTACAAACTATGTGAAATCAGCAAGCACTATGGACTGAAAAACACCTACATCCATTGCTTTATGGATGGTCGCGATACTGACCCAAAGAGTGGAATTGGTTTCATTGCCGACCTTGAAAAGCATGCTGCTGCCAATGATTGCACAATAGCAAGTATAGTAGGACGTTTTTATGCAATGGATCGCGACAAGCGATGGGATAGAATAAAGGAGGCATACGACCTGCTTACAGAAGGAAAAGGCAAACAGGCAGAAAACATGCTTAAGGCAATGCAAGAAAGTTATGATGATGGTGTTACAGATGAGTTTATCAAGCCAATCAATAATAGTAAAGTTAATGGAACCATCAAGGAAGGCGATGTGATAATATTCTTCAATTTCCGTAACGACCGTGCCAAGGAATTGACAATCGTTCTTACTCAAAAGGATATGCCAGAAGAAGGTATGCATACTATTCCAGGACTGCAATACTATTGCATGACTCCATACGATGCATCATTCAGCGGTGTTCATATCCTATTCCCTAAGAAAGATGTAGAAGACACGCTCGGTGAGTATTTGAGCAAGAAAGGTCTGAAGCAACTCCATACAGCAGAAACAGAAAAGTATGCTCATGTAACCTTCTACTTCAATGGCGGAAGAGAAGCACCGTTTGATGGTGAAGACAGAATACTTGTCCCTTCACCAAAGGTTGCCACTTACGACCTGAAGCCAGAAATGAGTGCTTACGAAGTAAAGGACAAACTTGTAGAGGCAATCAAACAGGATAAATACGACTTTATTGTTGTGAATTTTGCAAATGGCGATATGGTAGGTCATACTGGTGTCTATCACGCAATAGCAAAGGCAGTATGGGCAGTTGACAATTGTGTGAAGGAAGTTATCGAAGCAGCCAAGTCTGTTGGTTACGAGGCAATAATCATTGCCGACCATGGTAATGCCGACAATGCCATCAATGCCGATGGCACTCCAAACACAGCGCATTCACTCAATCCTGTGCCATTCATCTATGTCACCGACAACAACAGCGCAACAGTAAAAGACGGTCGTCTGGCAGACGTAGCACCTTCAGTCCTTCATATCCTCGGCCTCGAACAGCCAGTAGATATGACAGGCGAGAATCTGATAACTGATAATTAATTCAAGTTGAAAAATTCAACTTGAACGGTGGCTCTCAAAACCGTAAAACCGCACAACTATATGGTAAAAGCTTGGCGTGAAAAGGTTGTTATTCCAACTTATGAAGTTGGACAGCCTGAAAAGAACCCGATATTTCTTGAGAATAGAGTATATCAAGGCAGTAGTGGGGTGGTTTATCCTTATCCTGTAATCGAAAGCATCAGTGATGAAAAGACCGACCACACCT
>JAZLEX010000143.1:0-2077 GCA_045615485.1 Prevotella sp. | reverse complement strand
CTTCTCAAGGAAGAACGGACGGACACGGGAATCACGCTTAGCATATGCCTTTACTATGGACTGAACATCTGGATTTGTAGAATGGTCATCAGTAATAAGCAATTCTATATTGGAGTATGTCTGTCCCAACACACTCTCAATGCTTTCTGCTAAATGCCTCGTGTTATTGTACGTAGGCATTATCACCGACACCAAATCTGATGACATTATACTATCAACGCTAATTTTTTTGCAAAGATACTATTTTTTTACCGAAAACACAAGCGCAAGCATCTTTTTGTTGATTCTGTATACATTATTTGTCAAAGATTTATTAATTTTGCAATTAAATTGTAAAATGTCGTATGAACAAGTTCGAAAAATACTCCATGTCCTTTATCCTTCTGATATGTGGAGTTCTGTACTCCTGTTCGGACGGGACTACGTGCGAGACAAGATTTATTCCACTCAACGACAGCATCCAACTATACATTGCACGATATTATCATGATAAACAAGCCGCAATATCATTGACATTTGATGACGGCACAAACGACCAATATGTCCATGCTGTGTCTGCATTAGATGCCAGAAATATGAAAGGTACGTTCTTTATCACTGGAAGCATACTATCCGAAAAGCATTTATCCGATTCCAACAGACTGACATACAAACAAGTGAAAGAAATGGCAGAAAAAGGATATGAGATTGGCAATCATACATTTCATCATACAGACCTGACATCAATACCACTTGATTCCGCAAGAAAGGAAATCGATTTGAACGATTCCTTAATCTACCTGCTGACTGGAGTAGCACCCATCACATTGGCATTCCCATACAATGCACGAAACGCAGAAGTGGAGAAGATTGCATTGCAACATAAAACCGCAGTCAGAATGCATGAGAAGGCCTTGGGCCAAAGCGACAGCCACACTACTCGAGAGGATGCCATAAGATGGGTAGACGACATCATCAAAAATAAAAGTTGGGGAGTCGCGATGCTTCATGGAATTGAGACAGGATATGACCATTGGATCAATCCTGAAGACTTCTACAAGCTACTGGATTATATAAATGCACGACCAGAGATATGGGTAGGCATGTTCAAGGATGTTGCTGCATACACCAACGAGGAAAAAAATGCGACCGTAGAAGCGGTATACTCCGAAAACAAGATTAGAGGTATCATAAGGACTAGACTTGACACGGCATTGTTCAATCATCCTCTGACTATAGTCATCCAAGTCAGTGGAAAGCAAGTGCGCATGGTTGATGTTATGCCAGATAAAATGTTCGAGGTAGACATCTAAATTACATCCAAGACGTATCTCAATGTTTTCTGAAATATAGAATATTGTCTGTATTACTCAGAGTGAGATGTTCGTCTGAGAGATAATCCACATGGAATCTGCCGTCTGCTGACACTCCAAAGCACCTGAGATATGAAATACTGACCAATGAATCTGAATTTGCAGTGTTTTGATAAGCCTTCCCTAATATCACTTCTTCGCCATTATGCTCAAAATATGCCAAGCATGGGAACGCAGGATTGTACTTTTGCTGGAACTGTATCATTTCAAGCCTCACCGTGTAATACAGATAGGAGGTCTTGTCCGCAATAGTATCTCCAGTTGCCTTGTCAATCCATGTGGTCATCTGCCAATTGCCTTCCAGATTACCATTCTTGTCCATTCTATCACAGGAGTAAAAGACTGTGAATAAGGATATGGACAACAATAATCGAATATGCTTAACTTTCATAATTGTCAGAAAAGTTTACCTGTTTTACTTATCGATAGTGATAATCCCGTAGAATTGCTTATCAAATCACCTCTATTATAGCCATAAGCACCAGTAACAGCCCATCCCCTCAGACATTCTGCCTGTGGGCTATATGTAAGTTCCGCCATAAAATAATTCTGATATTCAGAATCAATGCATGGCTTATCATAAGTACCCAACGACATCAGATGTGTAAATAGCAATCTATAATGTAAGTCATCTGCCGGAGTACCTTCCAAACCTACATGGAATGATCTGAGTCGACTGTGATATGGTTCAATTTCATGATTGTCATTATAAATCGTTGAGTGGA
>JAZLEX010000142.1:0-24848 GCA_045615485.1 Prevotella sp. | reverse complement strand
AATTCCTAATTCCTAATTCCTAATTCCTAAAGATGGCAAAATTTGATAAACTTGCTGTAATGGCAAAAATCGGTAGCACAGGAATGGTTCCTGTGTTCTACAACAAGAACCTTGATATTTGCAAGAATGTTGTGAAAGCATGCTACGAAGGTGGCGTAAGAGCTTTTGAATTTACAAACCGCGGAGATTTCGCTCATGAAATTTTCGGAGAACTCGTGAAATGGGCAGACAAGGAATGTCCTGAACTGGCATTGGGCATCGGTAGTGTTGTTGATGCACCTACAGCTGCTCTATACATCCAGCTTGGAGCAAACTTTGTAGTAGGTCCACTCTTCAACCCTGACATTGCCCCAATATGTAATCGTCGGCTTATCCCATATTGCCCAGGCTGTGGAACAGTCAGCGAAATAGGCAAAGCACAAGAATTGGGATGCGACCTGACAAAACTCTTCCCTGGCGATGTGTATGGTCCGAACATGGTCAAAGGTCTCAAGGCTCCTATGCCTTGGAGCAAGATTATGGTAACTGGCGGTGTTGCTCCAGAAGAGGACAATCTCAAGGCATGGTTCAAGGCTGGAGTATTTTGTGTAGGTATGGGATCCAAACTATTCCCTAAAGACAAAGTGGCAGCTGAGGACTGGCAATACGTAACCAACAAATGTAAAGAAGCACTTGAATACATCAAGTCAGCCCGTGCATAACATTTTAAGCATAATAAAAAAAGGCTTCCTGTTTCTGCTGTGCACATGGAGCCTTTTCGATTTATTAGCATGCAGCAGTAATTCTGAAAAAAGATATGTTGACACGCTAAATGAAAAATCATATTTCTACCACTATAGAAATATTGATTCTACGACCTATTATGCCCAGCAGGCATACAAGTTGTCAGACAATTATTCCACTGGACGGGCTGCGGCATTAAACAATCTGGCTTTTGTGCATATTGCAAAAATGGACTATTCAAAAGCTGTAAAATCTTTGAATGAAGTCATTGCAACCACCGACAACCAGATAGAACTGCTCATCGCCGATGTCCAGATGATGAGAGTCTGCCAAAGAAAATCAATGAATAAGGAATTCTACGACTACTACAACAATGCCGTAGAACGACTAAAACGAATAAAAGAAGAAATAGGTCACTCTGACTCTGACTCTGACTCTGACTCTGACACTGATATTAACCCTCAACCCTCAACCCTCAACCCTCAACCGACCATACAACCTACAACCTACAACCTACAACCGGCCATACAGCGTCTTGCATACGCTGAATCCGAATTCTACATTGTCAGTTCCACATATTATTATTATGTGGGTATGTACGACAAATCTAAAGACAACCTGCTGACCATAAATGCAGACGACTTGATACAGATTGATTCGGCACAAGTAGCAAACTACCTCTACAACATAGGTTCTGGTGGAATTGTCATGGGTGAAAATCAAGCACAGATTGCGCAAACTGAAAAAGAACATCTGTATCAATGCAGATATATAGGAGAGAAAAACAACTACATATTTTGGCAGGCAAATGTCTTGCAGGCACTTGCCGAACATAATCTAACAGAGAATCCACAACAAGCAACAGAAGAAGCTGAACAATCGTTGGCTCTGTTCAAACAATATGGCGACATCTATCAGATAGCAGGTGCATATCGCACTTTGGCGAACTGCCATATCACACAAGGCAACTACACCAAGGCTTTAGATAACCTGAAACTGGCACTGAACTATAATCCACGCATTGACTATGCCCCTGACTTGCTGGCAAGTATTCATGAACGACTAAGCGTTGTATATGCCGCAATGGGACAAATGTATGAGAGTATATACAACCGTCGGGAATATCTTGCTCTACAAGAGGGAAAACGACAGGACAGATTTTTGGAAAACCGACTTGAAACTCTGAAAAAAGAATCCGTACAGCGCACTCTGTGGATAGTTGGCGTAATCACTGCGATAGTCCTGCTCATCATTATGCTCAACATTTTCTACCGTATGCGCAAAAACATCAGGAAGAAAAATGAAGCCGACCGACTTGCAGAACTGGCATGGCTTGAAGAAAAATATGAAGAAATACAAGAGCAGACTATCGCTGCGAAACAAAAAATAATCCATAACAAAAAACGCAACCTCGAAAACAGGGCTAAAATCTCGCTCATCAATTCATTACTGCCTCTAATCGACAGAATGGTTTATTCCATCGGCAAAATTGAAAACAATGAAGCCAAGAATAAGGCGGAAACACTTGAATATATCACCGAAATAGCAGATGAAATCAATAAGAAGAATGAACTGCTGACAGAATGGATACAAATGCGACAAGGTGAGTTGAGCCTGAAGGTTGAAACATTTGAATTGCAGCCATTATTCGACATCCTGAAAAAAGCAAAGGTCAGTTGCCAGATGAAAGGTGTAGCACTCGAAATCAATGACACCACCGACAAAGTCAAAGCCGACAAGACTCTGACAACATTCATGTTGAACACACTTATCGACAATGCCAGAAAATTTACACCACCTGGAGGCACTATCACGGTATCATCAGAATCCACCGATGATTATGTTGAAATCAGTGTCACTGACACTGGCAAGGGCATTGACCAAAACACACTTTCAAATATTTTCGACCATAAAATATACGAAGGTCATGGCTTCGGACTGATGAACTGCAAAGGCATTATTGAAAAATACAAAAAAGTCAGTTCACTCTTCAAAAACACATTGATTTCAGCAGAAAGCGAAAAAGGCAAAGGCAGCCGTTTCTTCTTCCGACTGCCAAAGGGCACTATTCGAACTATTATTGCAACACTGACACTGACACTGACTCTGACACTGACTTCCAAACCACTAAACGAGCAAGTGGCACTTGCCAACGATATCCGATACCTTGACTCAATGGCTGTTGCAGCACTGCAAGACAAGGACTTCAAAACATACGATGAATACAATGCCGCCTACATCAAGCAACTGAAAGAGAATTCCGTTGACAAGAAACTCCCCGACTATTGCAAAATCATCCAAAAGGGACAAATAAATAAAATGGTAGCAATAATACTTCTGGTTCTCATCATGCTCACAATGATACCATTGTATTATCTTCTCGTATGGAGGTTTGCAAAACATGGAAGGCTAATGCAAGAGTCAATGGCTAATAAGATAGCCAACAAGAAAACACAAATCGAATTGGCAGAAGATATGTGTCGGAAAATTAATATGGAAAACTCTAATTTCTATATCAGCAATAATGTACTCGACAATTGTCTCTCTACCCTGAAACACGAGACCATGTATTACCCCTCAAGGATTCGGGAAAGCATCTTGAGCAACAGACTGCAAATTGCTGATTTAAAAGAACTCATCACATACTATAAGGACCTCTATATGATTCTCGATGAACAGGCAATGCGAGAAATAGATAAAAACCATTTACAACTGACCAGGTACCATATACCATGTACCATATACAACGAGAACTCTGACACTGACACAGACACAGACACTGACACAGACACTGACACAGATATTAACCCTCAACCCTCAATCCTCAACCCTCAACCGTCCATATTGGGCGATAAGATTCTTATAGACTATTTGTTGTCATTGTTAGGCGGCACTTCGACTGGGCTCAGCACAAGCAACATCACTGAACATTATGCCGACGGCGATTATGTAGTCTTAAAATTTAAAAACACAATCACTGAAATAGACTATCTGATAGTCAAGCAAATCATACGCGACCATGCAGATGCCACGAGCCTGCGTGCATGCGGTATAGATTGCACAGACAATGAAATAACAATTAAATTGCCAAGATATGGAAAAATTTAAGGTAATAATCGTAGAAGACGTACAACTGGAATTGAAAGGCACCGAAGGAATAATCAGGAACGATATTCCCGAAGCGCAGATTATCGGTGCCGCAACAAACGAGTCAGAATACTACCAACTCATCAAGCAAGAAGTACCCGATTTAGTATTGCTCGATCTGGGGTTAGGTGGCAGCACTACAATTGGTGTTGACCTATGCCGATACACAAAAGACAATTATCCAAAAGTCAAAGTGCTGATTTTCACGGGTGAGATTCTAAATGAAAAACTTTGGATTGACGTTCTCGATGCTGGTTGCGACGGCATAATACTCAAAACTGGCGAACTGCTTACACGCCGTGATGTGATGGCTGTCATGGAAGGCAAACAATTAGTCTTCAATCAGCCAATACTGAAAAGGATTGTAGAACGCTTCAAAGAAAGTGTAGGCAACTACAAAAAGCACCAGGAATCATTAATCGACTATGAAATAGATGAATACGACGAGCGTTTCCTTCGTCATCTTGCATTAGGCTACACCAAAGATATGATAGCCGCTCTGCGCACAATGCCATTCGGTGTGAAAAGTCTTGAAAAACGCCAAAACGAACTCGTACAGAAACTCTTTCCTGAATGCAGCAGTGGTATCAACGCCACACGATTGGTTGTAAGGGCAATAGAACTGAAAATTATCAACATCGACAACCTGGAACCAGATGAATAAGTTCATTTCCAAAATAATCTTTTCTCTGCTTGTAGCACAGATACTTTTAATATTTGTCTCCTGGGTAGTTGATGCCATGCAATGGTGTGAGGTCAACTCATTGCTCTCAGCATCTGGAATACGCTGGGTTCTTTCCAAATATTCCGACAATATGGCATCACCAGTTCTTATTTGGATACTACTAATTGCATGTGCCTACGGAGCCATAACCCATAATCATTTACCATGTACAATGTACAACGCTGACTCTGACACTGACTCACAACCAAAACACATGGCACGCATTGTAGTAATCGTTTTGGCAGCAATTATCCTGATTGCCATATCGCTCCTTGCCTTTCTCCCACATGCCATATTGCTGAGCGCTACAGGAAATCTGTATCCTTCACCTTTCTCCGACAGCATAATCCCTGTACTCTGCTGCTCTACCATATTTCTATCATGGATATATGGCAGCATCACTGGCACAATAACTTCTATTCAGTCAGCATTCGAAAGTCTTGTATCAGGCATACGTGCCTTTGCACCTATTATAGTATTATACTTCTTCATCACCCTGTTTTACCATTCCGTAATGCATGTTTTTTAATTGACACTGACTCTGACACTGACTCTGATATTAACCCTCAACCCTCAACCGACCATACAACCTACAACCTACAACCAGCAACCAGAATATATGACCCAAAAAGATTACTACAACAAGGTTATAAAACGTTTTGAGCAAAATTTACCCAATGCCAACACAGAACTTGTGTTCCACAACACATTCGAGTTGCTTGTTGCCGTTATGCTCAGCGCACAATGCACCGACAAGAGAATAAACATCGTCACCCCTGCCCTATTCAAGACCTACCCTGATGCCTATGCCATGAGTAAAGCCGAGGAACGCGAGATTTTTGAATATATCAAGTCCGTATCCTATCCCAACAGCAAAGCCCAACACCTCAGCGAAATGTCACGTCAGCTGGTACAGAGATTTGGTGGAGAAGTACCCTCATCCTTTGATGATCTTACAACACTCCCTGGCGTAGGCAGAAAGACTGCTAACGTAGTCACAAGTCACGCTTTTGGCAGACCATGCATAGCAGTCGATACCCATGTATTCTGCGTTAGCCACAGATTAGGATTGGTTCCAAAATCCTGCACCACTCCACTATCCACAGAGCAATATCTGACCAAACGCGTACCTGTCAGCAAGCAACTAAAATTCCACTTCTGGCTATTGGAGCATGGAAAGCAAACCTGCACCCTGCGTAAACCATTATGTGACCGGTGCTTCCTTTCCGACATCTGTAAAAATTGCTAACTGGGATTATTCATACTCCTTCATGCTGCAAAAAAAAAGCTCCTTTTGGGAGCATTTTTTATTCCGAACCGTTCATTAGCGTTATGATGATAATAGATTTGATTTTTGAACAGATGTATTGCCGCTTTGAGGGTACAACCAACGCCAAACCGAGAGTGATGAAGCTTGCTTCAACAATCGTGCAATCGAGAGCAGAGACCAAGCTTGCTTGGTCTATGCCGAGAGCAGCCGATTGAAAAGGACACTTAATTACCGAGGTGCGAACGTTCCGAAGGAAGGTCGCGAGACGCGGAGCGCGAGTCCAAAGGATGCGAAGCACAAGGAGGAAGACATTAGTCAATGGGATTCCATTGTAACCGAGAAGCGACGACACAGATGGCAAAAAGCAGGCTATAAGCGCATAACAGTCTAATGAATGATTTGGGGTTATTCTATGACGTGTAATTGTCAAAATAGCCTTGAACCAGTATTACTGGCGTTCCTTTATCTCCAGAACCACTGGTCAGGTCCATCAATGAGCCAAGCAAATCGGTCAGCTGTCGTGGAGTAGTGCCTTCCGAAATCATCTTACCTGCAAGATTTGAATCTTTTTCCTTTATCTTTTCTGAAATTGCCTGTTTCAATGCTTCTCCGCTGAGTTGGGCAAAGTCGTTGTCAGCAAGATATTTCAGTTTGAGTTCGTTTGGTGTACCATTCAGTCCGTCAGTATGAGATGGCGACACGATCGGGTCGGCAAGTTCCCATATTTTTCCTTGTGGGTCCTTGAAGGCTCCGTCGCCATAGACCATAACTTCAACTTTCTTGCCAGTTGCATCGAGAATTCTTTTCTGGATTTCCAATAGCATTGGCATGCAGTCGTGAGGGAACAGTTTGACTTTATCTTCGGTTGCCTTGTTTGACCCTAACAGCCCATAGTGTTCATTATATCCGCTCATGCCATTTATGGTCTGAACTGGCGAAGTGAGAATTTCGTCCAATCCATAGACTATCCGTGCGCCGTGTTCTTTCAACACTTTGCGAGTATGGAATCGCGTATGAATGTCGCAACTGAGAACACAATCGGTAAATTGCAGAATATCTTGTGGATGATTGCCAAATATTATTTCGGCTTCGGCTCCTTCTCCACGGATGATATCGCCATAATACTGGATATAGTCCATTAAGGTGAACGGATGCCGTATCACTCCAAAGAGTCTGCGAAAATCCTGTTCTGTCAACACATCGGAGTATGGGTTGACTCCAGCCTTTTCCACCATATCCAACGATACGAGTTCATTGCCAACTTCATCAGATGGATAGGTTAGTTGAAGAATGATTTTCTTTACTCCACGTGCAATACCTTTCAAGCAGATAGCAAACCTGTTTCGTGACAGGATTGGAAAAATAACGCCTACGGTATTGTCGGCATATATGGCTTTGATGTCCGAGGCTATATCGTCGATGCTTGCATAATTGCCTTGTGAACGGGCTACTATTGATTCTGTTATTCCTATCACGTCACGGTCGCATAAAGCAAATCCTTCGGCTTCAGCGGCTTTTATTATGCTTTCTGAAACTATATCTGCCAAATTATCGCCTTCGCGTATTATAGGGCAGCGGATACCACGTGAAACTGTTCCTAAAAATCTTTCTTTCATAATTAATATTAATGCGGTTTTATGGTTGTCGTTTTCGTCTTAACTCCTTTAACTCCTTAACTCCTTTAACTCCTAATTATTACACCTTATTTATATTTAGAAATCCCACTTTGCACCAAGGCAAGGGTTGCATTTGAATCCATCGTATGTACCGAAGTTGGCACTTAATTCAACCTCACCGCCGATATTCAGGTTAGGACAACCAAACAGGTCACCAATCTGATACCAAAGTTGTGGCTCGGAAATGAATGTTGAGCGTTTCTCAACATCAAAGTTAGGTCCTGCAACATGATCTTCCCACCAGAAATCAGCAAATCCTGAAAAATTCAATCTTTTTACACCGAAAAGATCTTTCATACCCCATACTACAGTGAACTGCATTGGTACTTTCTGTTCTTTAGCCTTGATGGTCTTGTAGAGCACTTCCAGTGTGATGGTGTTTTTGAAATCCTTGCTGTGTGCAAACCACTTGAGACCGAAGAGCCATGTGTTGTTTACTCCAAAACCTCTGTAAACACCACCATTGTACTCAACATGGAGACTCAATGGAGCAAGTTTTGTGTTTTGCCAGAAATTCAATCCACGCGCAATTTCAAAATAAGTTCCACTTGGAAAGTCACGAGAAACTGAGCCATCGCCATTGTCGATGTCACCAAATTCATGGTCAATGAAAAAGAAGGTATCACCCCATTTGTCTGGTTTAAACATTTCAAACGTGGTTGTAACCTGATTTCTGTCACATCCAAAATCGTACATCACTTGTAAATTGGTCTGTGCAGCCACCTTCAGACCCAACAAAGCTGTAAACGAAAATAGAAGAATCTTTTTCATGAAAAACTAATAAAAAACAAAAAACACCTTCGTACTTCATTAGAAAAGCAAATGCAAAATTAAGGTATATTATGTTATTCCCTATTGTTTTGGGCTATAATAATGTAAAAAAAAATTTTTTTATAAAAAAAAATGCATAAAAATTTGTATAGTTTCGTAAATAATGTTACCTTTGCAACCCGAATAAAGATTACTAAGGTAACTAAAAATGGAAAAACAGGAAAAATCCAGTTTTCAAATTATTCGGGATGCTCGCCAGTTGGGGCGACAAAAAATGCTTCTCTTAGGTTTTCAACATATGTTCGCCATGTTTGGTGCAACCGTATTAGTGCCGACTATTACGGGGTTGCCAGTGGCTACTACTCTTCTCTTGGCTGGTATTGGCACTTTGATTTTCCACTTGATTACCCAACTGAAGGTCCC
Source organism: Prevotella sp. (assembly GCA_045615485.1). Taxonomy (GTDB): domain Bacteria; phylum Bacteroidota; class Bacteroidia; order Bacteroidales; family Bacteroidaceae; genus Prevotella. The sequence continues at coordinate 16,114 of JAZLEX010000142.1, read as the reverse complement.
TGCATTTCTCGGATCTTCTTTTGCTTTTTTAGGGGGCTATTTAATGTAACAACTACAAAAAAAATAAATAAAAAACAAGATAATGGCTGAAATAATAAAGAAAGCATTTACTTTCGATGATGTGCTGCTCATGCCAGCATATTCTGAAATTTTACCTGTAAACGTTGACATCAGAGGACGCTTTTCACGCAATATTCCGCTGAACATTCCTATTGTATCGGCTGCAATGGATACTGTAACCGAGGCTGATATGGCTATTGCCATGGCACGTGAAGGTGGTATTGGCGTAATCCACAAAAACATGTCGATTGAAGAACAGGCTTACCAGGTGAAAAAGACAAAACGTTCTGAAAACGGTATGATTGACAATCCTGTAACAATCTTCAAAGACAATAATGTTGGTGATGCTATTCATCTGATGCAGGAAAATCATATTGGCGGAATACCTGTTGTAGATACTGACAACCATCTTGTTGGTATAGTAACTAATCGCGACTTGCGATTTGAGAACAATATGGAACGTCCTATCTACGAAGTTATGACATCTGAAAACCTTATTACCATTACAGACATTTCTCACGACAATGTCTTAAAGGTGCTGCGGGAAAATAAAGTTGAAAAACTTCCTGTGGTTGACAATGAAGGCAAACTCGTTGGACTTATCACTTACCGTGACATTACCAAGGTAAAAGACTATCCAAATGCCAACAAAGACTCTAAAGGTCGTCTTCGCGTAGCTGCTGGTATCGGCATCACTGCCGATTGCCTTAATCGCGTAGAGGCTTTAGTGAAAGAAAACGTTGATGCTGTAGTGCTCGATTCGGCACATGGTCACAGCAAAGGGGTAATCAGCACATTCAGAAAGGTAAAAGATGCCTTCCCTTCGTTAGATGTTATTGTTGGCAATGTTGCCACAGCCGCTGCAGCCAAAGATCTTATTGATGCAGGTGTAGATGGCATCAAAGTCGGTATCGGACCAGGTTCAATCTGTACCACACGTATTATTGCTGGTGTTGGCGTTCCACAGCTTACAGCAATAATGGATGTTGCCGAAGTCGTAAAGGGTACTGATGTGCCAATCATCGCTGATGGTGGTTTGAGATATTCGGGCGATGTGGTAAAGGCACTTGCTGCTGGTGGGGACTGCGTTATGTGCGGTTCAATGTTTGCTGGCACAGAAGAAGCCCCTGGCGATACTATTATCTACAACGGACGCAAGTTCAAGACTTATCGTGGCATGGGGTCTATTGACGCTATGAAGTCTGGTTCCAGCGACCGATATTTCCAGGAAAAGACCGATGTGAAGAAACTGGTTCCTGAAGGTATCGTAGGACGAGTGCCTTACAAGGGTACTGTCTCTGAAGCAATTTATCAGATAATAGGTGGACTCCGTAGTGGAATGGGATATGTTGGTGCAAAGGATTTACAAGCGTTGAGACAGACCAAGTTTGTGGAAGTCACATCGGCTGGTGTGATAGAAAATCATCCACACGATATCACCATTACATCCGAAACACCAAACTACACCCGACATGAGTGATTTCTACCGCAAAACCATAAAATCATATAATCGTAAAATCGAAAAATCGAATAACCGAATAATCGAATAATCGAATAACCGCAAAACCGTATAACCGAATAACCGTATAACCGAATAACCGCAAAACCGTATAACCGTATAACCATAAAACCGCAATAACAATGACATTCAGAAATTTTCCAGATTTAACTGTCGAACAGTTTATTGATAATGCAATTGAAGAAATAAAGCAGAAAGTTGGCAATGACAAAGTTGTACTTGGACTTTCTGGTGGTGTTGATTCTACCGTTACAGCCATGCTGCTCAACAAAGCTATCGGCAATAACCTGTATTGCATTTTTGTAAACACAGGGCTGCTGCGTAAGAATGAGTTTGAAGACGTACAGATTAACTATGAAAACTATGGACTACAGGTAAAAGGAGTTGATGCATCAGAGAAATTCCTCTCAGACCTTGCTGGTGTGACAGAGCCAGAACAGAAACGTAAGATTATCGGCAGGGACTATGTGGAAATCTTTAACGAAGAGGCTCTTCTGCTCAACAACGTGAAATGGTTAGGTCAGGGTACCATCTATCCTGACGTGATAGAGTCGGAAAACAAGAGTTCCAAGACAATAAAATCTCACCATAATGTGGGCGGTCTGCCGAAGGAACTGAATTTCATGCTCGTTGAGCCTATCCGTATGCTATATAAAGATGAGGTGCGCAAGGTTGGTAAGGCATTGGGTATGGACTCCGAACATCTGGGACGCCATCCTTTCCCTGGACCAGGACTTGGTATAAGGATTCTCGGTGACATAACGAAGGAGAAAGTGCGCATCATTCAGGATGCTGATAAAATTTTCATTGATGCCCTACGTGAAGAAGGTCTTTATGATAAGGTGTGGCAAGCTGCTGCAATTCTGTTGCCTGTACAGAGTGTGGGCGTCAGTGGCGATGAACGTACATACGAGAATGCCGTAGTGCTGCGTGCTGTACATTCTACGGATGCGATGACTGCCGAATGTGTTCATTTGCCGTATGACTTCCTCGACAGGGTGTCTTATGAGATAATAACGAAGGTGAAAGGTGTCAACAGAGTTGTCTATGACATCTCAAAGAAACCACCTGCAACGATAGAATGGGAGTAGGATAACGAAAACCGTAAGAAGACCCTCTAAATCTCCCTTAAAGGGAGACTTACAAAGACCATCTAAATCTCCCTTAGGGAGACTTGCAGACGGACTATCCTCCCCCTTTAAGGGGGAACGAGGGGGGCTCCTTAAATAATCGCATAACCGTAAAAAAATATAAATATGGAACTAGTATATAAAGGAAAAACAAAAGATGTTTTTGCATTGGATAATGGAAATTATCTTCTGAAGTTTAAGGACGACTGTACGGGTAAGGATGGTGTATTCGACCCAGGAGAAAATTCCGTAGGTCTGACCATCGAAGGTGTGGGTGATGTCAATCTCCGCATGTCTATTTATTTCTTTGAAAAGATAAATGCTGCTGGCATCAAGACACATTTCGTGAAAGCCAATCTCGAAGACACCACTATGGAGGTGCTTCCAGCAAAGGTGTTCGGTAAGGGATTGGAAGTAATCTGCCGTCATAAGGCTGTGGGTAGTTTCTACAGAAGATATAAAGATTATGTGGAAGAAGGTGCCGACCTTCCAGCATACGTGGAGATGACATTCAAGAATGATGAACTCGGCGACCCGCTGGTGACAGAGGATGGACTTGCTGTCCTCGGCGTGATGACGCACGAACAGTATGAGGCAACAAAGAAACAGACACAACAGATAACACAGATTGTGGCTGATGAACTGAAGAAACGCGGACTCGTACTCTACGATATTAAGTTCGAATTTGGCTATGACGCAGACGGTAAGGTGATGCTCATAGACGAAATAGCATCTGGAAATATGCGAGTATATAAAGACGGACAGTACATAGATCCGATGACATTGTCAAAACTGTTTTTTGAATAAGGATATGAAAGTTGGCATTTTGATGGGTTCAAAGAGTGACATGGAGGTGATGAAACCTTCATGGGAGACACTTGAAGATTTTGGCATAGAAACGGATGTAAGTGTGATAAGTGCTCACAGAGCCCCGATGATGTTGGTCGAATGGGCTTCCACAGCAAAAGAAAGGGGATTGAGCCTTGTCATTGCTGGTGCAGGAGGTGCTGCGCATCTCGCTGGAGTGACGGCAGCACTGACTACATTGCCAGTGATAGGTATTCCTGTTCGTTCCAAGACTTTGGACGGTCTCGACTCCCTTCTCTCGATAGTACAGATGCCTTCTGGCATCCCTGTAGCCACGGTAGCCATTGATGGTGCAAAGAATGCAGCATTGTTGGCAATAGAGATTCTTGCTCTGCACGACGAACTGCTACACGAGAAACTTGTGGAGTTCCGCCGCACACAAACGGAGAAAATAACGAGTGAACGAGTTATTAAAACGAGATAGCACCAAGTATGAACATAAGAATATTTGTAGAGAAGAAACCACAGTTTCAAGTGGAGGCAGAAAGTCTGAAAAGAGAACTGAACGAGAATCTGTCGCTGAACATTCAGACATTGCGGTGTCTGAACGTCTATGACTTGTTCGGTTTCACTCCAGAACTGTTGGAAAAATGCAAATATACTGTATTCGGTGAGATTGCCACCGATGTGGTCAGTGAGGTGTCACCTTGCGAAGAAGGCACGACAAAAGGAGTCAACGAGTCAACAGGTCAACTGCTCAACGAGTCAACGAATTATCTTGCTGTGGAATACCTGCCTGGACAGTTTGACCAAAGAGCATCATCCGCCATCGACTGTGTGCATCTAATAGACCCGAAGGCAGACATTGATATACGCAGTAGCCGACTGCTCATCTTCGATAGTGGTGTCAGCGATGACGAAATAGAAGCAATAAGACATTATTATATCAATGCTGTTGAATCACGCGAGAAAGACCTTAGCGTACTGAGTAACGTGCAGAATGTAGAGGTAAGGCCGTCTGTCATACTTGATGACTTCATCAAGATGTCCCCAGCACAGTATTCCGACTTCTGCAAGCAATGGGGACTGGCAATGAACGAAGACGACCTGCATGAGGTGGTGCAGTATTTCTGTAAGGAAAAGCGCAACCCAACAGAGACAGAACTGCGTATCCTTGATACCTACTGGAGCGACCACTGCCGACATACTACTTTCACCACAGAACTGACGAAGATAAGCATCGACGACTCGTTCATGAAAGCAGAATTGGAAGAGTCGTTGCATCTGTATTATAAGATAAGAAAAGAGTTGGGAAGGGAGGAAAAGAGTTTATGCCTCATGGACCTCGCCACGATAGGAGCAAGGTATCTGAAGAAGATAGGCAAACTCGATGATTTGGAAGAAAGCGAAGAAAACAATGCCTGCAGCATATTTGTAGATGTCGATGTGGATGGATATATGGAAAAATGGATTTTGCAGTTCAAGAACGAAACCCATAACCATCCTACGGAAATAGAACCTTTTGGCGGAGCATCGACATGTCTTGGCGGTGCCATCCGCGACCCTCTGTCTGGACGTGCTTACGTTTATCAGGCAATGCGCGTTACTGGTGCTGGTGACATCACAAGACCTGTCTCGGAGACCATGCCGGGAAAACTGCCACAGAAGGTGATAAGTAGGAAAGCTGCACATGGTTATTCCAGTTATGGCAATCAGATAGGACTTGCCACGACTCACGTCCGTGAGATATACCATCCCGATTTTGTTGCCAAGCATCTTGAGGTTGGAGCGGTAGTAGGAGCCGTGAAGGCAGAGAATGTGCGCAGAGAGACACCTGTTGCAGGAGATGTCATCCTTCTTTTGGGAGGACGTACTGGACGAGATGGCATTGGTGGTGCAACAGGTAGTTCGAAGACACACAAGACAGAATCGTTAGAGACCTGTGGCAGTGAGGTGCAGAAAGGAAATGCACCAGAGGAGAGAAAACTGCAACATCTGTTCCGCCGACCAGAGGTGACAAGGATGATAAAGAAATCCAATGACTTCGGCGCTGGTGGCGTGAGCGTTGCTATAGGAGAACTTACAGACGGACTGGATATCTACCTCGACCGCATAAAGACAAAATATAAAGGACTCACCCCTACAGAACTCGCCGTCAGCGAATCGCAGGAGAGAATGGCAGTAGTCATTGATGCTAACGACAAGGACGAGTTCATGCGTTACTGTAATGAAGAAAACGTGGAGGTGACTCATGTTGCCGACGTGAGAGATACAAGCAGGATGAGAATGTTCTATAATGACGTGATTGTTGCCGACATAGCACGTGTGTTCATAGATAGCGCGGGGGCAAGACATTATGCATCAGCAACAATAGGACCTGTGAGTGAGAAGAGTTTAGGGTTTAGGGTTGAGAGTTTAGAGTTGAGGGATGAGCAAAATCTCATAGAGATGTTTGATTCCACCATAGGACGCTCAACAGTGCTCATGCCATACGGTGGACGCTATCAGCAGACACCAACGCAGGTATCGGTACAGAAACTGCCTGTTGGTGGATATACAGACACAGCCAGCGTCATGGCATTCGGTTACGACCCAAACATCAGCAAATGGAGCCCTTACCATGGTGCGGCATACGCTGTGATAGAAGCCTGCACGAAGGTTGTTGCAAGCGGAGCAGACTGGAAGAAAATGCGTTTCTCATATCAGGAGTATTTTGAACGGATGACAGATGATCCACATAGTTGGGGAAAACCATTGAGTGCCCTATTGGGAGCACTAAAGATGCAGGTGGAACTGGGACTGCCTTCAATAGGAGGCAAGGACTCTATGAGTGGCACCTTTGAACATATCAATGTGCCACCAACACTCATTGCCTTCGGTGTGACCACCGTGAAGGCAGACGATGTGATTAGTCCAGAATTCAAGCATAAGGGCAACAGACTCTATCTGATACGTCATACACCGAGAGAAAACTATATGCCAGATATTGAACAATTGAAAAGCAACTGGGATTTTGTTCTTGAGAAAATTCACAGCAAGAAGATTGTGTCTGCCTATGCACTTGGAGGCGGTGGACTGACGGAAGCAATAGAGAAATGTAAGGCTGGCAATGGTGTATCATGTGAGATTGATAATTTGCTATTCCCAAAATACGATTTGTCATACGGTAGCATACTTGTAGAATCGAATGAGGAACTTATTTATGACAATGCCATTTATGTAGGTTCAATAGAGTCCATGAGTGATGACACTGACTCTGACACTGACTATGACTCTAACTATGACTCTGACACTCAGCCAGTAATCAACGAGTCCACGGCTGCCCCTTCCGTTTTCCTTCCGATATTTCCAGGAACAAACTGCGATTACGATACGGCAAAGGCATTCCGTAATGCTGGAGCAAAGGTCTATACCAGCGTATTCCGTAATCTGACGCCTGATGATGTACTCGATAGTATAACAGAGATGAAAGCCAACATAGCAAAGGCTGACATCCTCGTCTTCTCTGGCGGTTTCTCTGTTGGAGACGAACCAGATGGCAGTGGTAAGTTCATCGCCAACGTGATAAACAACAAGGATATTTCTGCATCAATAGAAGACCTGTTGAAACGCGGAGGGTTGATATTGGGAATATGCAATGGTTTTCAGGCTTTGGTAAAGAGCGGACTGTTGCCATACGGAAAGATAGGCAATGTCCACCCAGACTCCCCTACTCTCTTCCGTAACGATGTAAACCGTCATGTGTCACGGATGGTGACTACGAGGGTAGCATCCATACAATCGCCATGGTTGAGTTCTTTTAAGGTTGGTGACTTGCATCAGATTGCTGTCAGTCATGGAGAAGGAAAGTTTGTTGTTGATGACCAGGAAGCACGCCGTCTGTTTGAGAATGGGCAGGTTGCATTCCAGTATGCCGACCCCGATAGTGGTTGCCCTACACAAGAATGGCCATGGAACCCTAATGGTTCGCATCATGGCATAGAGGGTATTATCAGTCCTGATGGACAGATACTCGGCAAAATGGGACATTCCGAACGATGGGAAAAGAATTTATTCAAAAATATAAGTGGCGACTGTAATCAGGATATATTCCGCAATGCAGTAGAGTACATAGAAAAAAGGTTAGAGGTTAAAGGTTAGAGGTTAGAGGTTAAAGTTTATGAAGAGTGATTTAGTTTTCAATGGTAACGAGAAGAAGATTTATGCTACAGATGAAGAAAATGTAGTATTGATTCATTATACGGATACCATAACGTGTTACAACAAGGTAAAGAGGGCAAGGATACACAATAAAGGTATCTACACAAACAAGATATCTGCATTGCTGTTTGACTACCTTCAAAAAAATGGTGTCAGGACTCATTTCATCCGTCAGGTCAACGACCGTGACCAGTTGTGTCATAAGATAGAGATTGTACCAGTTGAAATTGATGTTCACAACATCGTGGCTGGTACGATGGCACGTATTCTTGGACTGGAAGAAGGTAAAAAGTTGGATACTACCGTCATAGACCTGCGGTATAACAATCAGAAACTTGGCAAACCGTTGATAAATAGGACAAGGGCAGTAGCTTTAGGATTGATGACGTTTGAGGAACTGGATAATGTCACGCAGACAGCCCTAAGGATAAATGAGCTGTTGAAACAGAAGTTTGAAGAAGTAGGTATAATCCTCGTTGACATGAAACTGGAGTTTGGCAGGGCAGCGGACGGAAATCTCATACTTTCTGATGAGATAAGTCCAGACAGATGCCGTCTGTGGGACAAGGCAACAGGAGAAAAACTGGATAAAGACCGTTTCCGTCATGATGAAGGCTCAATCACAGAAGCATACGCAAGAGTGTATGAGGCCTTGAGTCAAAATCTTCCCCCCTTGGGGAATGATAATTGATAATTGACAATTGATAATTGATAATTATAATAGGGTATATAAGGATAAAGAAAGTTTTGAGACGATGAGTATATTTGGAGTATATAATGTTTCACAGGCATCAACCATACTATATTATGGTCTTCATGCTCTGCAGCATCGAGGACAGGAAGGTGCAGGGATAGTTACCGTAGATGAGACGGGACATTTTGTGCGTTTTCGCGGTATGGGACTGGTCAGTGAGGTGTTCAATAAGCAAAATCTGGCAACCCTTTGTGGTAGGATGGGCATTGGCCGTGTGTTATATGCAAACAAGAATAAAGGAGGACTGAATAATGTACCGCCGTTGTTTTTCCATCATCATACTGGTGATTTCTCCATTGCCAGCGATGGAAATCTTGTCAATGCTCATCAGATTGTTGATTATTTAGAAAACAAAGGTGGACTGTTTCAGACGGATACGGACTGCGAACTGATTGCTCACCTCGTAAAGAAAGAGGGAGGTGAAGACAGAATAAACAATCTAAAGGATGCACTTAATATGATGGAAGGGGGTTTTACCTTTATCATCATGACGAAAAACCGTCTGTATGCAGTAAGAGACAAATACGGATTGAAACCACTTGTCATAGGTTCTCTTGGTGATGGCTATGTGGTGGCAAGTGAGAGTTGTGCTTTCGACCTTATTGGTGCAACGCTGATACGTGATGTGGCTCCTGGTGAAATCATCTGCATAGATAGTAAGGGGTTGCGTAGCAATCGTTATTCACAATTTCAGCGTCATAAGATGTGTGCTATGGAATACATCTATCTTGCCCGTCCGGATAGTGATATTGATGGATGCAACGTGCATGCATACAGAAAAGAGTCGGGACGCAGACTGTTTCAGGAATGTCCTGCAGATGCAGACATCGTTGTTGGAGTGCCAGACTCAAGTCTAAGTGCAGCCATGGGATATAGTGAGGCAAGCGGTATTCCGTATGAGATGGGATTGCTGAAAAATAAATATGTAGGAAGGACATTTATCCAACCATCTCAAGAAATGAGAGAGAAAGGAGTGAAGATGAAGCTGTCAGCAGTACGCAGTATTGTCAAAGACAAGAGGATTGTCCTTGTGGATGATTCCATCGTCCGCGGTACCACCTCATTGCAGATAGTGCGGTTGTTGAGAGATGCAGGAGCAAAGGAAGTGCATGTGAGGATAGCCAGTCCGATAATGACACATCCGTGTTTCTATGGTGTTGACACCTCTACAGTAGAAGAATTGTTATGTGCAGGAAGAACGCTTGATGAAGCTTGCCAATATATAGGAGCAGATTCTTTAGGCTTTCTTTCCTCTCCATCGACAAACAAGTCTTGTCATGCTAATGCAGAATTATGCCAGGCTTGTTTTACAGGAGAATACCCAACGGTGTTGTATGATTTCGAAACAGAAGAATAAAAGAAGATATGGCAAAAAGTTACGAACAGTCAGGAGTGAGATTGGAATCTGGGTATGAAGTGGTGAGACGAATAAAATCACATGTGGCTTCAACCGACAGACTTGGCACTATAGGAAATATTGGTTCGTTTGGCGGAATGTTTGACCTGTCTGCATTGAAAGTAAAGGAACCTGTGCTGGTAAGTGGTACGGATGGTGTAGGTACTAAATTGAAACTTGCTTTCAAACTGGATAAACATGATACGATAGGTATAGATGCTGTAGCAATGTGTGTCAACGACGTGTTGGCACAAGGTGCTGAACCATTGATATTTCTTGATTATATTGCTATAGGACATAACATCCCTTCAAAAGTGGAAGCAATAGTAAGCGGTGTGGCAGAAGGATGCCGCCAGGCAGGGTGTGCCCTTGTTGGAGGAGAGACAGCAGAAATGCCTGGTATGTATGCCGATGGTGAGTACGACATTGCTGGCTTCACCACAGGCGTAGTGGAAAAGTCGAAACTCATTGATGGAAAAAATGTTTCTGAAGGTGATATCCTGTTGGGAATAGCATCAAGTGGAGTACACAGTAATGGTTTTAGTCTTGTGAGGAAAATTCTGGAAGACAATAATCTATATGATGAGAGAGAAATTCTGGAGTGGTTGCTTACCCCAACGAAAATTTACGTAAAGCAGGTGCTTGACGTGATTCGTCAATGTGAAGTGCATGCTATCTGTCATATCACAGGAGGAGGCTTTGATGAGAATATCCCTCGTGTACTGAAAGAAGGACAGAGCGTAGAGATAAAAGAAGGCACCTGGACCATTCTTCCTGTTTTCCGTTTTCTTGAAGAAAAAGGAAATATCCCACATCGCGAAATGTTCAATATCTTTAATATGGGCATAGGAATGATTGTCGTGATACCAGAAAGTGAAGCGGAAAAAGCACAGCGGATTTTGGCTTCATACGGAGAAGAATCAAAAATAATAGGTAAGGTGATTAAAGGAAATGGCAAAGTTGAAATAATTTAATTAATTGATAATTTACGATATGAAAAGAGCATTAATAAGTGTTAGTGATAAAAGCGGACTTGTTGAATTTGTTCAGGGATTGACAAAAGCAGGATGGCAGATAATTGCTACTGGTGGTACGCAGAAATTGTTGGAACAGTCTGGAATACACACCGTGGGAATAAGTGAAGTGACGGGCTTTCCAGAGATTTGTGATGGTCGTGTGAAGACATTACACCCTAAGGTGCACGGAGCATTGTTGGCACGAAGAGATGAGCCATCACATTTGCAAGCATTGAAAGATAATGGTATTGAGTTTATTGATATGGTCTGTGTCAATCTCTACCCTTTCCGCCAGACTATTGCAAAGGAGAATGTTACGATGGCAGATGCAATAGAGAATATTGACATTGGCGGTCCTTCAATGTTGCGTAGTGCAGCAAAGAACTATAAGGATGTGACAGTTGTGTGCGACCCTGCTGATTACGAGAAGATACTTCTTGAGATAAAGGAGTTTGGTGATACTCTTGAAGAGACACGCCTGAAATTATCGGCAAAGGCATATACGCATACTGCAGAATATGACATGTGCATATCTTCGTTCATGAGGGATAAGGCTGGATTGAATGAAAAACTGTTTTTGGAATTTGATGTCAAACAGGAATTGCGTTATGGAGAAAATCCACACCAGACAGCAAAATTCTATAAATCAATGTCTGATATTCCTTTCTCTCTTGCTTCTGCAGAACAGTTGCAAGGCAAAGAAATGTCATACAACAATATTCAGGATGCAAATGCAGCTCTCAATATAGCTCGTGATTTCGATAAACCATTCTGCGTTGCATTGAAACACATGAATCCATGTGGTGCAGCCATAGGCAAGACTATAGAAGAGGCTTGGCAGAAGGCATACGAGAGTGATAAGGTGAGCATTTATGGCGGTATCGTTGTCTGCAACCGTGAGATTACTAAAGAAGTGGCAATGGGAATGAAATCTATATTCCTTGAAATAGTGATGGCTCCTTCTTTCTCAGCAGAGGCAATGGAGATTCTGTCATCAAAGAAAAACCTGCGTGTGCTGAAAGTAGATATGAGTAAAGACACAACCGCTCATGAGCAATATGTGAGCGTCAACGGTGGACTTCTTGTACAGCAGTTGGACATGAAGACCGTTACGATAAATAAGGATATGTGTGTCACGGATAAACAGCCAGAAGATGCTTTGATGGATGACATACAGTTTGGCTGGAACATCGTAAAACATGTGAAGTCAAACGCTATCGTCGTGGTGAAGGATGGACATACGCTTGGTGTTGGTGCTGGTCAGATGAATCGTGTTGGCTCAGCAGAGATTGCTTTGGAACAAGCAAAGAAGGCTGGGGCAGATAAAAATCTTGTCCTCGCTTCTGATGGTTTCCTTCCGTTTGATGATACTGTTACTCTTGCTGCAAAATACGGAGTGACAACGATTGTAGAGCCAGGTGGAAGTATTCGTGACGAAGACTGCATAAAGAAGGCTAACGAATTAGGAATCTGTATGCTCTTTACAGGAGTAAGGCATTTCAAACATTGATATGAAGAAACTGGCTGTATTTGCGAGCGGTAGCGGAAGCAACTATGAGGCGATTGCCGCTGCCTGCACAGACGGCAGAATTGACGCTGAAGTCGTTCTGCTGGTGTGCGACAATCCCTGTGCGTATGTGCTCCGCAGAGCGGAGAAGTTCGGTACGCCGACATTGGTCTTCAACCCCCGCGACTATGAGTTCAAGGCTGAATTTGAAACACTGATTGCTGACCGTATGGATGCTCTCGGAGTGGATCTCGTCTGTCTTGCTGGCTATATGCGGATTATCGGGGATGTACTGCTCAAACGCTACGGCGGTCGTATAATCAATATTCATCCTTCTCTGCTTCCTGCCTTCAAGGGTGCGCACGCGGTGGAGCAGGCCGTGGAGTATGGAGTCAAGGTTTATGGAATCACTATCCATTGGGTCGATGAGACTCTCGATGGCGGTCGCATCATTGCCCAGCGGTCTTTCGATTATGACGGGAATGATCCGCAGGAAGTCCATCGTCTTGGACAGGTCATCGAACATCAACTTTATATAGATACTATCAATAAACTATTAGCGAAATGAAGAAAGTTCTTGTCATAGGAGGTGGCGGAAGAGAGCATGCCATTGTGGATGCCTTGAGCCGTTCCCCTCAGGTTGGAAAGATATTTTGCGCTCCAGGCAATGCTGGAATTGCAAAGCAGGCAGAATGTGTGACCATCAAGGACACCGATGTCGATGCCCTTCTGGATTTCGCCCGTGCGCAAGGGGTTGACCTGACTGTTGTCGGTCCCGAGGCTGCGCTGGCAGCTGGAGTTGTGGATGCTTTCCATGCGGCTGGATTGAAGATATTCGGACACACGAAGTATGCCACACGTATCGAAAGCAGCAAGGAATTTGCTAAAGAACTGATGATGAGGCATGGTATTCCTACGGCTTCATACAGGAGTTTCTCTGATTATGAAGACGCTTTGAATTATGTGCGCTCTAACCCTCTTCCAATAGTCTTGAAGTACGATGGACTTGCTGCAGGAAAAGGTGTGGTAATTGCAAGTACCATGGATGAAGCAGAACAGGCTCTGAAGGATATGTTACTGGATAAGAGTTTCGGTACAGGAAGTGTCATAGTAGAAGAATATCTGGAAGGACCGGAATTTTCATTCATGTGTTTTGTGAATGGTAGAGAAGTATTGCCGATGCCATTGGCACAAGACCATAAAAGGGCTTTTGATGGAGATAAAGGTCCGAATACAGGTGGTATGGGAGCATATACTGGACTCGACTTTATTTCTGCGGAGGATAGAGACTATGCCTTTCGTGAGATAATGCAGAAGACGGCAGTAGCAATGGCTGACGAAGGATTACCACTGACAGGCGTGCTCTATGGAGGTCTTATGAAGACACCAAATGGAATAAAGGTCATCGAGTTCAATGCTCGTTTCGGTGACCCCGAAACGGAAGTCGTATTGCCACTTATTAAAACGGATATTTCAAAAATCTTCTCTTTTGATTTTTCAGAGTGTGAATGGTGCGACACATATTCGTTCGGTGTAGTGATGGCATCAAAAGGTTATCCTACAGAATACAAAAAAGGTTTTGAAATAGATGGCATAGATGAGGTATCAATAAAACCCTATCACATGGGAACAAAGATTGACGACGATGGGAAGATTGTTACTGCAGGTGGTCGGGTGTTGATGCTTGTTGCTTGTGGCGATGACCTCCAAAATATTAGAAAACAAGTCTATTCGGAGTTGAAGAAAATAAAGTGCTCAAATTTATTTTTCCGCTCGGATATAGCAAAGCAAGTAAATATATGAATTTACAATTTATTTACGATTTATTTCATTTACAATTTGAATCGCAAAACCGTAAAACCGTATAACCGTAAAACCATATAACCGCAAAACAATAAAATTATGAATATAGACGGAAAAGCATTAGCAATGCAACTTAAAGAGGAGATGAAAGCAAGAATCTCTCTTCTCGAAAAGGAATATGGCAGAAAACCTTGCCTTGTGGTTATCATCGTGGGGGAAAACCCTGCCAGCCAAAGTTATGTAAGGGGAAAAATCAAGGCTGCCAGCTTCGTGGGCATAGACAGCAGACTTATTGAACTGCCTGCTGATGTCACACAGGACGAGTTGCTGCAAAGGATAACACTCCTCAATGAGGATGAGGGTGTGGATGGAATACTGGTACAGTTGCCTCTTCCGAAGCATATTGATGAACAGAAGGTGATAGATGCTATTGCCCATGAGAAGGATGTGGATGGCTTTCACCCTTCGAACACTGCCAACCTGTGGCTTGGCAGGGATTGTGTCTTTCCATGCACCCCAAAAGGTATCATGCACATGCTCCGTACAACTGGCATCGCTCTTGATGGAAAGATTGCTGTAGTGGTGGGCAGAAGCAATATTGTTGGTAAGCCTATTGCCAAGATGTTGCTTGATGCTAATGCTACAGTTGTCATGGCTCACTCTCATACTAAGGATTTACCTTCTGTCACTCGACTGGCAGATGTGTTGGTGGTGGCTATCGGAAAGGAGAAGTTCATTACTGCAGATATGGTCAAGCCAGGAGCAGTGGTTATTGATGTGGGCATCAACAGAACTGCAGAAGGTAAACTGTGTGGGGATGTTGATTATGAACCTGTGTCAGCCATCGCCTCACACATCACACCAGTTCCAGGAGGCGTGGGACCAATGACTATTACCATGCTAATGGAAAACACAATAGAATGCTTCAAGTCAGCCCAAAAATAGTGGGGATAGCGTAAGTTTGAATCACCGCAACCAAGAAAAAAAGTTCAAAAATGGCGTTTAGCCCTGTTCATAAATTCAAAAATTCACAAATTTTAAGAAAAAAAATCAGCCAACGTAACTACTCAGTTTACTCGCCTGGAGGGCGATACAGCGAGCGTAGCGAGCGGTCAGTAACTGGGGGCAGCGCCCTCGGAATATGGCAACCAACAAGCACACGTGTCTGGAAGGCACTACCTCGTAACAAGGTACTGCCCTCCAGGCAGAAGCAAGTGGGGGCGTTCTGTATTAGCCCACATTGCAGTTGGCTTTGCCCTTATATGTTAAATGATATTTAGAAATAAGCCTTATAATTTCTTCATTGTATTCTTCAAAAGCAAAGGATTTACCTTGATTTTGGAGAAGTCTTCTTCTATCTAAAACACCTTGTTCTCCGCCTTATCTCCGCCTTATCTCCGCCTTACCTTCGGATGTATGGTATAGTCATGGGCTTGATAACCCCTATACATGGCGTAGTTATAGCGGACATAAGGCTCTGTTAGGGGCAGGTTTCGTGACACCATCTTTTAAGAGGGTCGCAGAACCTGTCCCTGCGACCCTCTGCGACCCTCTCATCTATACCGCATAAAGAGGTACATTGGTCATCGATTCCTGCTCTTTGTATGGTAGCATGGAATATCGTTCGGCATGTAATTCCCTGCGTGATTGCAGCAGCATCGAGAGTGAGTTGCTACGTACATTGCCCTCTGCCTTCACCTCTATTGGAAGCAGTTTGCCCTCTCGCTGTATCAAAAAGTCAATTTCAAGACGCGACTGGTCGGTGGTATGGTAGTAGATGACTTCTGTGCCTTTGCTCTTCATCTGCTGAAGCACATATTGTTCGGTCATACCACCCTTGTACTCCTTGAACACATCATTGTTCACTAAAACCTGTGACGGTTGCACGTCTGCCATTGCTCCAAGTAGTCCCAAATCAGAAA